>JBFHXJ010000044.1:0-30645 GCA_041598995.1 Woeseiaceae bacterium
GCGCGTGTGATGCAGCGGGCAACCCTGCTCTCTGCCGGCACGATCGTCGCGCTCGGCCTCGTGCAAAACGTATTCGCCTGGTTCCCGCTGCGCTTCCTGCTTGGCGCGGCGGGCGCCACGCTGTGGTCCGCCAGCGAAGCGGTCATCAACGAGCTCGCGGACGACGCATGGCGCGGCAGGATCATCGGCGTCTACGGATCGGCCGGCGCGGCGGGCTTTGCCATCGGCCCGCTGATCCTGATTGCAACCGGAACGAGCGGCCTGCTGCCGTTTTTCGTCACCGCCCTGTTCATTGTCGCTGCCGGCCTGCCGCTGTTCTGGTTGCGCAATGAACCGCATGCGCACGACGAGGTGCAAACGAACCTGCGCGGGATATTCAGGCTCGTGCCGCACATCATGCTGTTAAACCTCGTTTATGCGGCGGCCATCGAGGCGTTCATCGCATTTTTTCCGCTTTTCGGCATTCACTTAGGCCTAGGCGAGGCACGCAGCCTGTCTCTGCTGACGACGTTCGCGGTAGGCGGCATCGTGCTGCAGCTGCCGCTCGGCTGGCTCGCGGATCATATGCATCGCTATACGTTGCTGCTTTCATGTCTCGTGATCACCATGGTCGGTTTTGTGCTTTTGCCGAAAGTGGTATCGCTGAACATTGGTGGACCTCTCTTCGCATTTGCATTGGGTGGCGTCGAGGGCATGATCTACACGCTCGGCGTGATCCTGCTCGGGCAGCGTTTTCGTGGTGCCGAGCTCGCGGCGGCGAGCGTCTTTTACACCAGCATGTGGGGTGCCGGCACGATGCTCGGCCCGGCGGTTGTCGGCGCTGGCATGGACGTTTTCGGCGATCACGCCATGGCGTATCTGATCGCGGCTATCTACGCCATTTACTTGCCCGTGTTTTTCATTGTCAGGCGCAGCTTCCTCACAAAGAACTCTTGAGAAGCGCCCTAACCCGAAATGTCCGCTATCGGGAAAAGCGGACATAGGATTGTTTCAGAATCGGACAAATCTAGAGCCCGCTGTCGGCCAGAAGCGCAAATAGGTCTCGGAAAAGATTAACCGGCATCAGCCGTGTTTTCGGTTTCGATGATTGATAAGAGTTTTTGACCGTGAGGCGCCTTCGTCGCTGGTGTAGTATCAGTCTCTGTCATCAGCATGGGACCGTCGCCCCCTCGAAGAGGAGACCGTTACATGAAGAGGGATAAGCCGAGCGATGACGCGGCGCCGGGAGCCTCCTCGACCTGGACGCGTCGCGAGCTTCTGGCACTCGGGGTCGGTTCCGTTCTGTTTCCAATGCCGGCGCGTTTGTCTCCAACCTCACCGAACGATCTGCACTACAAAAGCCTCTGCGACGTCGCAAAGCTCATCGCAGCGAGAGAAGTTTCACCGGTCGAGGTAACGCGGCAATTGTTGGACAGGATTGCGGCCGTGGACGACGATCTGCACAGCTATGTAACGGTGATGGAAGATCGCGCCTTAGCCAGCGCCCGGCACGCCGAAGCCGAGATTCTCGCCGGCAAGTATCGGGGACCGCTTCACGGCATTCCTATAGGCGTGAAGGACCTCTGCTACACGCGCGGCGTTCCAACCATGGGCGGCATGAAAGTGTTTGCGGATTTCGTTCCCGATTTTGACGCGACCGTTGTGGCCAGGCTGAGCCTTGCGGGCGCCGTCATCCTCGGCAAGCTGGCTCTCTGCGAGGGCGCGATGGGACCCTATCATCCCGAGTCCGAGGTGCCCGTGAATCCGTGGGATTCGACGCGATGGAGTGGTGTTTCGTCGAGCGGCTCGGGGGTGGCCACGGCGGCCGGGTTGTGCTTCGCCTCCATCGGCACCGACACCGGAGGATCGATTCGTTATCCGTCTGCAGCCAATGGCTGCGTGGGTCTGAAGCCAACCTACGGCCGGGTCAGTCGGCACGGGGTCCTACCGCTCGCGGAATCCCTGGATCACGTCGGCCCGATGGCTCGAACGGTCGAAGACGCGGGGATCCTGTATGAGGCCATGGCGGGCTTCGATGCCAAGGACCCGACCTCACGGCCCGAGCCGGTTCAGCCGGTGCGGTCGGAGCTGACTCAGCCGATCGAAGGACTTCGGCTCGGCTACGACCGTCGCTACTCCAGCGAGAACGTCGAGCCTGATCTAACCAGGGCGATCGAATCCGTACTCGACGAATTGACCGACTTGGGTGCCGAGCTCGTTGAGGTCGCGATTCCGGACGTGAGCGCGGTTGCGGGCGCCTGGTGGGATTTGAGCACCGCCGAGGCCGCAGCGTTCCACGCGGATACCTATCCGAGTCGTGCCGACGACTACGGTCCCGGGTTCCGCGATGTGCTCGACTACGGGCTCGGAGTGAGCGGCGTGGCATACGCGAATGCGGCCAAGATTCGAGCAGAATTCACAGGGCGCCTCACGCAAGTCCTTGGTGAGGTCGACTGCATCGTGTGCCCCTCGATGTCGAACGCTGCGCGATTGAAGTTGGCCGATCCTTACGGACCTGAGGATGAGTCGGACTGGGCCCACCTCGTTCTGAACGATGTCCACACCAAGCCGTTCAATTTCTCAGGGAGCCCAACACTCTCGGTGCCCTGTGGGTTCTCACCCGATGGACTGCCTTTCAGCATCCAATTCATTGGTCCTTCTTTGAGTGAGGCGACGATCTGTCGCGTAGGGCACGCGTACGAGCAGGCCACGCTGTGGCACACGAGACATCCCCGAGTATAGGAACGTTCGCGACTGATAGCTTACCCCGACAGGAATTAGAAGGTCCTCGCAGCCGCGGTGCTGGTGTATCTACTGAAACATAGAGGGGATTCAAGGTGTCCGCACAGGGTCGTTCTCAATTCATGGGCATGTTGAACGCATGCTAAATTGTTTGTGACTACTCTTGCCTAACTGCTGTCATTCGACCATTGATGCCTGAAAGGCAATTCGCCCCAATCGCCTTATTCTTCCTGAATGGACTGTAGGAAGAAGACAATCTCCAGAATCTGGCACATCGCCAATCGTCCGGTGCTCCCTTCGTACTGCTCATCAGTTCCCCAAACGGGCATTTCGGCCGTTCCATGGGTACGGACTATCTCAATGTCGCGGCCGTCGATCTTGCCGTAAGTCTCCCAAAACGGAAAGGTCCCTCCATTTTTCTTGCTCAATAGGGAGAGATCCGACGGCTGCTCTTTCAGATGCGGTGCTAACCTGCCGTCACCCTTAGCTTCCAAACCATGGCACACCGCGCACTTTTGACTGAACTGTTCACGTCCAGCCTCGATCACGGCCTCCTCCTGAGCGAGCGCAGAATGATACGGCGCCCAGAACAGTGCTGCCAGACCTGCCGCGGCAAGTGCCTTCGTGATCGTCCGCGACAGCTTGATGCAACGCATTGAAAGTTCAATTAGCAGATATTTGGCCATGACAGGGTTCCTCACAAACACTCGGGCTCAACAATATTGGGTCCTTGGTGCCGTCACGGTGGACGTCTGTAAGGAAGCGAGGACCCATGGCTTTCCGTTCCCGTCTTAAGGCGGGTTTGGTTTTGTCGAAATAAACTACTCCATATTAACCGTAGCCCGCATTGGACAGTTCTCAATAGGTAAAACCCCTAATCCGGACAGTAACCAGCCTGTCGTGCCGCTATGGTGTCAACGTGTGGAAAAATGTCCGCTTTGGGTCGTTAGCGGCCGTTTGGAGCAGGTCTCGCTGAATGTCCGCTTTCGGGGTTAAAGCGGACGTTCCAACCGGGTCAAATTAGCGAAAATCGACGTCCGCTTTCGGCCAGGAGCGGCCGCTAGAAAAACCCGTCGATCGTGCCGCCTGTCAGTACGCGACACATCAAACGGTATTGTCAATCCAACTTCAAGCTGGATAAGTCGATATCGACTCCAGCAGCAGCGTGGCAACCGCGACAGCTCTCTGTGATGCGCTGCGCCGCTGCGCGAGCGGCCCCAATATCGGGGGCGTCAGCGACCGCGCGGGCTGCGTCGCGCATACCGTCGATATGCAATTGCCAGTCATCTGGGTGACCGGTTACTCCCTCGTGCCGCAGCAACCAGTAGGCCGGTATCTTAGCTGCTTCAAGGTCTCCAGCGGCCAATGCGGCATTGAGTCCGTCGAGGTTGCTCGCATGAACGTGCATGTGCCTGATAAATGTTTCGCTCCCCATTGCCGTTTTTGCGACGGCCGGCAGGTCGGCCATTGATGACTTCGCGGCCATCTCGGTGTCGTTGCCCTGCGCAGGCGCGGCTTGTTCTTTCTCTGCGCAACCAGTCACACCCAAAGCTAACCCGACGATCAATAACGCGTAATTTTTCATAGGTACTCCGAAGTCAGTTGTTGGCTACGCCAAAACCAAAAAATATGAAAATCCTGGTCGACCCAATAAAAAGGCGGGCACAGACAATCGTCAGTCGACGGCTTGTACCCACAGCCCGCCTATTGAAAATCTCCTCGAACTTAAATCGATTCGATTTGCAATGTAACTACACTTCATGAACCGACAAAGAGGATCTTGTCAATTCTGGGATGTACTTAGCAATGTCCGCTTTGGGTCGTTAGCGGCCCTTTGGAGCAAGTCTAGCCGAATGTCCGATTTTCAGCGGAAAGCGGCCATCTGGGTTCTCGACAAATTTTACCGATACTTATCGTGTAGTCCCTTGCCGACGGTAATCATTGGCAGAATCTTTTCGATTCTTTTCTGCTTGGTTTCCGCGCGCTTGGCACTCGCAATGTGATCGGTATATTCGCGCTGTAGTCCGGGGCTTAAGTTTTCGAATCCCTTGCGCGCTTTCTTGTTCTTTTTCAGGACAATCTTGAGTTCCGGCGGTACGACGATCGGCTTGCTCTTTTCAGGACCGATCTTCTTTCCGTGCTTGACGAGTGATATTGCTTCCTTGACATAGGCCTTGATCACGGATGGTTTGATGTCCTTTGCCGATTGCATGCGCCACTGCCGCAGCGCTTTGGTCGTACCTTCCTGCGCGTTGATGAGTACTTTATTCTTGTCCTTCAGCAGCGCGCCCTGGTGGAACCACAGTCCGAAGTAGGACTTGAATCCACCGATGCCCACAACGTTCTGGCCGTTATAGGTGTAGCAAGGACCGCCCCATTTCACTTCCTCGGTCAGATCGGTGGACAGCAGGATTGCCCGCAGACGGTTGATCTCGTCCTGCCAGATTTCGCGGCTGGCGACGTAATCGTCGACCGTCTTGTATCGTTTCATACCATCCAAAGTAGTCAACGCTGTCCGGCCGGTCAATGCACGGCGTGCGATTTGCTATAGTTTTGCTCCGCCAACAAGTACAAGAAATCCGTATTCGGGGGAGACTATGAATCGAACCAGCCGTGCAGGCCTTGTCGTGTTTGTCTTGCCATTGCTGGCGTTTGGTCAGGACGAGGAAGCGCCGGAGCCCGGTTTCAATGAGGAAACGTTCGAGGGGCTGGCGTTCCGCGGCATCGGTCCGGCGCTGATGGCCGGGCGCATAGCCGATATCGTCATCGACCAGGCGGACCCCAGCACCTGGTACATCGGCGTCGGCTCAGGCGGCATCTGGAAAACCGTCAATGGCGGCACGACCTGGGCGCCGATATTCGATGAGGAGGACACCTACTCCATCGGCTGCATCACGATCGACCCGAATGATCGCAGCACGATCTGGGTGGGCACCGGGGAAAACGTCAGCGGGCGACATGTCGCCTACGGCGCGGGCGTATACCGCAGCCGTGACGCGGGCAAGACCTGGGAGAACATGGGGCTCGCCGATTCCGAACACATCGGTATGATCCGCATCGACCCGCGCGATTCGAACGTCGTCTATGTCGCCTCGCAGGGACCGCTCTGGTCCGGCGGTGGCGAGCGCGGCCTCTATAAATCGGCCGATGGTGGTCGGAGCTGGGCCAAGATTCTGGGCGACGGGCTCGGCAACACCGAGATCGACGACCAGTACACGGGCGTCTCCGAAGTACATCTGGACCCGCGCAATCCCGATGTACTGTACGCCGTGTCCTGGCAGAAATTCAGAAACGTCGCGGTGTTGTTGAACGGCGGCCCCGGTTCGGGCATCCACAAGTCGGAAGACGGCGGGGCCACCTGGCGTGAGCTGACCGAGGGCTTGCCCGAGGAAGACCAGGGCAAAATCGGCCTCGCCATATCGCCGCAGAATCCCGACGTCGTCTACGCGACGATCGAGCTCGCACACCGCACGGGTGGCTTCTTCCGTTCCGAGGACGGCGGCGAGACCTGGGAGAAACGCAACGAATACATCTCGGGCGGCACCGGGCCGCATTACTACCAGGAAATCTTCGCGAGCCCGCATCGATTCGATCGCGTGTACCAGATGGACGTGCACCTGCACCGGACGGAAAACGGCGGCACGGACTTCGAGCAGATGAGCTCCGACAGGAAGCATGTCGATCATCACGCGATGGCGTTTCACCCGACGGACGAGAACTACCTGCTCGTCGGCAACGACGGCGGGCTCTACGAGAGCCTCGACCTCGGCGAGACCTGGCGGTTCATGGCGAACATGCCGATCACGCAGTTCTACAAGGTGTCGGTCGATTACGACGAGCCTTATTACAACGTGTACGGCGGCACCCAGGACAACTCGAGTTTTCGCGGTCCGTCACGCACGAATAACGTCATCGGCATTCGCAACGAGGACTGGGTTCTGACGCTCGGTGCGGACGGGCACCAGTCGTTCGCGGACCCGACCGACCCGAACATCGTCTATGCCAACTGGCAGGAAGGGAATCTCACGCGCTACGACCATGCAACCGGCGAGAGCGTCTACATCAAGCCGCAGCCGGCCGCCGATGAGGAAGCCGAGCGCGTCAACTGGGACGCACCGATCCTCATCAGCCCGCACAACGTGGAACGCCTCTATCACGGCACCTACCGCGTATGGCGAAGCGATGACCGCGGCGAGTCCTGGCGCTCGGTCAGCCCGGACCTGACACGCAACGAGGAAAGAACACAGCAGCCGCTCATGGGGCGTCGCTGGAGTTTCGACTCGTTATGGGACCTGTGGGCGATGTCGCAATTCAACACAATAACCTCGCTGTCCGAATCGCCGCTCGTCGAGGGCCTGTTGTATGCCGGCACCGATGATGGCGTCGTCGCCATCAGCGAAGATGGCGGCGCTAACTGGCGGCGCGTCACATCCCTGCCCGGCGTCCCGGCTCGTTTCTTCGTCAATGACATCAAGGCCGACCTGCACGACGCGAATACCGTGTATGTCATCGTCGACGATCACAAGAGCGGCGACTTCTCGCCCTATATCCTGAAAAGCGAGAATCGAGGCCGGCGCTGGACCAGCATCTCGGGCAACCTGCCGCGGCGTGACATTCTGTGGCGCGTCGTACAGGACCACGTCAACCCGAACCTGCTGTTCGTCGGCACGGAGACCGGCGTGTTCTTCACGGTCGACGGCGGACGCCAGTGGACCAGGCTCGCGGGCGGCGTACCGACGATCGCGTTTCGCGATCTCGTAATTCAGACGCGCGAGAACGATCTCGTCGGCGCCACTTTCGGCCGCAGCTTTTACATACTCGACGATTATTCCCCGTTACGCTCGGTGAGCGCCGACATGTTGCGAAACGACACCGTGTTGTTCCCGGTGCGCCGCGCGCACTGGTACGTACCGCGGCGCCCGCTGTCCTGCGACCGTGCCGGCTGCGTCGACAGTCAGGGGCACAGCTACTTCGTCGCGCCGAATCCGCCATTCGGCGCGGTCTTCACCTATTACCTGCCGGAGAAAATTCGGAGCCTGAAAGAACAGCGACAGGAAGCGGAAAAGGAACCGAAGAAACGCAACGCGAGTGTCGCGTTCGCCAGCTGGGATCGCCTCGGCGAGGAAGCGCGCGAGGATGCACCGGCCATCGTGTTCACGGTCTCGGACCTGCAGGGCAATGTAATCCGCCATATCGAGGGCCCGGTCGAGGCGGGTTTTCACCGCGTCGCCTGGGACCTGCGTTATCCGCCCGTCGACCCCTGGCAGCCGGAGGAGGAGCGCAGCGAGTTCGCCAACCCGACCGGTGTGCTGGCCGCGCCGGGGACCTACCAGGTCGCGATGTACCGGCGCGTCGACGGCGAGCTGACCGATCTGAATCAGCGGCACCAGTTCGAGGTTGTCTCGGTGCGCGAACCGACGCTTGCAGGAACGTCGCAGGCGGAGCGCATCGCGTTCTCGCGCCAGGTCGATGAAATGAGCCGTGCCGTCAGCGGTAACATCAATACGATCGACGAGGTGGTCGGGGAACTCGATCTGATCCTCGACACGCTGCAAAACTCGACCGGCGATATGACGCTGTATGCAGAGGCAAACTCGATTCGACAACGGCTGATCGAGATTCGCGATCGCCTGAGCGGCAACGAGACGCGCGAGCAGTTCGGCGACCTCGGCCCGATGTCGATACGTGCCCGTCTCAGCTATGCATCGTACGACCCCAACCGCAATGCGCATGGTCCGACGCAGACGCAGAGACAGGCCTTCGCGATCGCGAGCGACGCGTACGCGGAGATCGGGCCGCGTCTCGCAAATCTGATCGAGAACGAGTACCGCAATCTGAAACGGGCACTGGACGACGCCGGCGTGCCATGGACCCCGGGGCGCGGCGTGCTGACGCCCAACTGATCGCCATGCAGAAGACGCTCGTCATACTCGGCCTGCTGCTGGTCCTGATCGGACTGGCATGGCCGTGGCTCGGCAAGCTGCCGCTAGGCCGCCTGCCGGGGGACATCGTCGTCGATCGCGGCAACTTCCGCTTCTATTTCCCGTTGATGACGATGATCATCATCAGCATCCTGCTGTCGGCGATCCTGTGGTTCCTGCGAAAGTAATAGGCGATGTGCAGATTTTGCCAAAAAAGGTCTCAGGTGCTGCGAGACAAGGCAAGAATCGCCGGGCAAGCGCAGTGTATGAATGCGATACACGAGCATTGCGAGGCGATTTTAAACACCGTATCGCAGTGCCTGAGGGCTTTTTAGCCGCCGAAATTGATCTTGGCTTCGAGGTTGGAGCGACTATCCGCGTGCGACATGGCTTCCTCGAGCGTGATCGTGCCGTTCTTGTAGAGCGCGAGCAGCGCCTCGTCGAAGTTCTGCATGCCCTTCTCGCCGCTGTCGCGGTGTGCTTCCTTCACCGCCGAGATATCCCCTTTCAGGATCAGGTCCTTCAGGTGCGGCGTATTTAGCAGCAGTTCAACCGCAGCCACGAGCTTGCCGGTACGCGCGCGCACGAGGCGCTGTGACAGGATTGCGCGCAGGTAATGTGCGAGGTCCATGAACACCTGCGCGTGCTGGTCGGCGGGGAACATATTGATGATGCGGTCGAGTGTCTCCGGTGCGTTGTTCGCGTGCAGCGTGGCGAGGACCAGATGGCCGGTACCCGCCATGTCGAGCGCCGACTGCATCGACTCGCGGTCGCGTATCTCGCCGATCTGTAACACGTCCGGCGCGCCGCGCATCGCGCTTTTGAGCGCACGACCATAGGATTTCGTGTCGAGGCCCACCTCGCGCTGGTTGACGATCGATTGCTTGTTCGGGTGCAGGAATTCGATCGGGTCCTCGATCGTAATGATGTGCGAGGAACTCTTTTCATTGCGATGATTGATCATCGCCGCGAGCGTCGTCGACTTGCCACTGCCCGTTGCACCGACCATCATAATCAGGCCGCGGCGTAACATGACGAGCTCTTTCAATTGCTCGGGCATGCCGAGCTCGTCGAGTGTCGGCAATTCCGACAGGATGTAGCGCAGGACCATGGCGACGTTGCCACGCTGGTGGAATACATTGACGCGGAATCGGCCCAGGCCCGGTTCGGAGATCGCGAAGTCGACCTCGAGCTCGCGTGTAAAGGTCTCGAGCAAGTCTTCGTCCATCAGCTCGATCGCCGCCTGCTTGACCATCTTCGGCGTCATCTCGAGCTTGTTGACCGGCATGATCTTGCCATCGATTTTGATCTTTGCAGGGGCGAATGGTGCGAAGAAAAGGTCAGAAGCCTTTTTCTCCACCATCAATTTGAACAGCGGTTTGACGTTCACTGGCTACAGAGTCCTTTTCGCCTATCTGAACGACTGCGCAGAGTCTTCTTCCATGATCCGCAGGCTTTCCGCCTGCTGATCGGCAACCGATCCTTCGCGCTTGCTCTCGAGCTTGATGCGCAACCTGAGCTCGTTTTTCGAGTCCGCATTGCGCATCGCTTCCTCATAGGAAATGATGCCTTCTTCGTACAGTGCGAATAGCGACTGATCGAATGTCTGCATGCCGAGACGGGTCGACTTCGCCATGATCTCCTTGATCTGCCCGACCTCGCCCTTGAAGATGAGGTCCGCAATCAGCGGCGAATTCAGCATGATTTCCATCGCGGCAATACGGCCGACACCGGTTTCTCGCGGAATCAGCCGTTGCGACACGAATGCCTTGGTATTCAATGACAGATCCATCAGCAACTGCGTTCGGCGCTCCTCCGGGAAGAAGTTGATGATGCGATCCAGTGCCTGGTTCGCACTGTTGGCGTGCAATGTGGCCAGGCAGAGATGTCCGGTTTCGGAGAACTGGATGCCGTACTCCATCGTCTCACGATCGCGGATCTCGCCGATCAGGATGACGTCGGGTGCCTGGCGCAGCGTGTTCTTCAATGCCGCATGCCAGGTTTCGGTATCGACGCCGACCTCTCGTTGCGTAATCACGCACCCCTTGTGCGGGTGCACATATTCCACCGGATCCTCGATCGAAACGATGTGGCCCTTGGAGTTCTCGTTGCGGTGGCCGATCATCGCCGCCAGGGTCGTCGACTTACCGGATCCGGTGCCGCCGACGACGATGACGAGGCCGCGCTTGTTCATGACGACGTCTTTCAGGATCGGTGGCAGGTCCATGCCGTCGAGTGTCGGAATCTCTGTTGTGATCGTGCGCAGCACCGCACCGACGTAACCCTGCTGGATGAAGGCGCTGACACGGAAGCGGCCGATGCCCTGTGGCGCGATGGCAAAGTTGCACTCCTTGGTCGCGTCGAATTCCTTTATCTGTTTGTCGTTCATGATGGCGCGAACCATCATCGCGGACTGGTCCGGAGTCAATGGCGTGTCGGTCGCCTTGTGAATCGTGCCGTCCACCTTGATTGCCGGCGGAAAACCGGTTGTGATGAACAGGTCGGAGCCTTCCTTCTCGACCATTTTTTTCAGCAGGTTCTGCGTCAACCTGACTGCTTGTTCGCGTTCCATTCCTGTTTCTCCTGTCAGGGCGCCTGAATATTCAATATGACGGGGTCACTGATGTCCCGCCCATCAGAAGTTTTCCTTGTTGACCGCACGGAACCTGGCCTCTTCCTTGTTGATCAGGCCCTTTGCCATCAGCTCCGCCAGGTTCTGATCGAGTGTGTGCATGCCCGCGCCTTGACCCGTCTGAATGGCGGAATACATCTGCGCAATCTTTCCTTCGCGAATCAGGTTCCTGATCGCCGGTGTACCAATCATGATTTCGTGTGCCGCAATTCGTCCGCCACCGATCTTTTTCAACAAGGTCTGCGAAATCACCGCTCGCAGGGACTCCGATAGCATCGCCCGCACCATTTCCTTTTCCGCTGCCGGAAACACGTCGACCACTCGATCGATCGTTTTAGCTGCCGAACTCGTGTGCAACGTACCGAACACGAGGTGCCCCGTCTCTGCTGCAGTCAGCGCGAGGCGAATCGTCTCGAGGTCGCGCATCTCGCCGACCAGTATGACGTCCGGGTCTTCGCGCAACGCCGATCGCAGTGCCTCGTTGAATCCGAGCGTGTCACGATGCACTTCGCGCTGATTGATGAGCGACTTCTTGCTCTCGTGCACGAATTCTATCGGATCTTCAATCGTAAGAATGTGATCCGGTTTGTTGTCGTTGATGTAATCGACCATCGCCGCGAGCGTCGTCGACTTGCCGGATCCGGTTGGACCGGTGACGAGTACGATGCCGCGGGGGTGCATAGATATGTCCTTGAATATCGCCGGAGCGCCGAGGTCGTCGAGCGTCAGGATTTCGGAAGGAATGGTCCGGAAAACGGCGGCGGAGCCGCGATTCTGGTTGAAGGCGTTGACGCGAAAGCGGGCCAGCTTCGGGATCTCGAACGAGAAGTCGGTCTCGAGAAACTCTTCGTAATCCTTGCGCTGCTTGTCATTCATGATGTCGTACACCATGCTATTGACGTCCTTGTGGGTCAGCGCCGGCATGTTGACGCGTTTGATATCGCCATCCACCCGGATCATCGGCGGTACGCCGCCGGAAAGGTGCAGGTCGGATGCGTTGTTCTTCACCGTGAACGACAACAGCTGTGCAACGTCGACGGCCATAGTTCTCCCTCTGAGTTCGAATGGCCCGACTTACCATAACCCGGACCCATTGGCTGCCTAGTATAGCGAAGCATTGCGAGCAAAACGTGATTAGAGTCACGGAAAACTTTCGGAAAATCCAAGATTTGCTGGCGAAAGCTGCAGTCAATGCGGGAAGGTCGCCGGACGAGATACGGCTGCTCGCCGTCAGCAAGAAAAAACCGCCCGAGGCCGTGCTCGAGGCCTACGCGGCGGGGCAGCGGGATTTCGGCGAGAACTTCGTCCAGGAAGGGCTCGACAAAATTCGCAGAGTCGGCAGGGACGACGCAATCTGGCACTTCGTTGGCCACTTGCAGGCCAACAAGACCGGGCCCGTAGCCCGACATTTTCAGTGGGTTCATACGATCGACCGGCTGAAAATCGCGCGCCGCCTGAGCGACCAGCGGCCGGACGATGCGGCTCCATTGAACGTCTGCATCGAGGTCAATATCGACGAGGAAGTCAGCAAGTCGGGCGTATCGCCCGCTCAAGTGGCGGAGCTGGCGCAGGCGGTCGCCCAACTGCCGCGCCTCGAGCTGCGCGGGCTGATGTGTCTGCCGGCCGTCCGGCAGGATTTCGAGGAGCAGCGCCGACCTTTCGCCAGGCTGAGGGAGATGCTCCAATCGCTGAACGAATCGGGCCTCGCGATGGATACGCTTTCCATGGGCATGTCGGGCGACTATGCTGCCGCGATTTACGAGGGGGCAACCATCGTCCGCATCGGTACCGCGATTTTTGGCGCCAGGTGACGGATTCGCCCACGGGTCCGCCGGGTACGTTGATGAATGGAGTCCAGGAATGATCAATAACAAGGTTGCGCTGATCGGCGGTGGCAATATGGGGCGGGCAATCGCCGGCGGCCTGCTGCGCGGCGGCATGCATGCGACGGACCTGATGATTGCCGAACCCGTGTCTTCGCAGTGCGAACGTCTGCGCAAGGAGTTCTATGGCGTCATGGTGAGTGACGATAATCACAAGGTCGCAGCGTCCGGCGAAGTCGTGTTGTTCGCGGTCAAGTCGCAGATTCTGAAGCCGGTGTGCGAGGATCTCGTCCAAGTCGTGCAGGAAAAGCAACCGCTGATCATGTCGATCGCCGCGGGGCCGACGACGACTGATATCGACAAATGGCTCGGCGGCGGCTTGTCCGTCGTGCGCGTGATGCCGAATCAGCCGGCATTGATCGACCAGGGTATCTCCGCGCTCATCGCCAACAAATCCACAGACGCGGCGGGACGCGATCTTGCCGAAAAAATCATGACGGCAGTCGGCCAGGTCGTGTGGCTTGATGACGAATCGAAGATGGACGGCGTCACGGCCGTTTCCGGTACGGGACCGTCGTATTTTTACCTGCTGATCGACTGCATGATAGAAGCGGGCGTCAAGTACGGTATCGATCCGGAGACAGCCAGGACACTTGCGGTCGAGACGGCGCGCGGCGCTACTTCGCTCGCGTCTGCCGAGACTGAGTCGATGTCGTCGCTCATCGAACGCGTACGATCGCCCGGCGGCACCACGACCGCCGCATTCAAGGTTCTCGATATGGCAGACGTTCGTGGTATCTTTGCCAAGGCAATCGATGCTGCCGAAAGACGGGCTGCGGAACTGGCCGAAGAAGCCAGTACCGCCCGCACAAGTTCTTCGTAATGACCCAGGCCTTTTACTTCATCGTCAAAACGCTGGCACAGCTGTATCTGCTGCTATTGCTGCTGCGATTCTGGCTACCTATGTTGCGGGCAGACTTCCGCAATCCGATCGCTCAGGGAATCCTTCGCTTCACGTCGCCTTTGGTCATACCGGTCCGGCGCATCGTGCCCCCGATCGGTCGCCTCGACACGTCGACGATCATGGTTGCATATGTGCTCGAATTCCTACTGGTCCTGGTACTACTCGCGATTCGCGGCATGAGTGTCGATACGCTGCCGGTTGCGATCACGGCGATATTCGAACTCGTGATATTGAGCCTCAATCTTTTCTTTTTCGTCATCCTGATAAAGGTCATTCTGAGCTGGGTGGCGCCGCAGAATCACAATCCGATCACCGTGCTCTTGCATACGATGGCGGAACCGGTGCTGCGCCCCTTCCGCCGTATCATCCCCGCTATCGGTGGCATCGACGTCTCCCCGATCTTCGCGATCGTTTTTCTGAAGGCCGCGGAGATCGTGCTACAGACGTACAAACCGGTCCCGGTATAGCGATCAACCGGCCATATCCCTTGGCGAGCAGCAAGGACCGGAAATCGATTATCGTCGTCCCCGTTCGTGTGCATGCGCGGGGGAGCCGCAGCGAAATCCACGGTGTGCGCGACGGGAGACTGCATGTCAAGACGACGGCGCCTCCCGTCGATGGCAGGGCAAACCGGGATGTGACACGGCAACTGGCCACGGCATTCGGCGTCGCCCCGTCGCGTGTCTCCATCAAGAGCGGCGAGGCACGGCGTGACAAGATCTTTGTGGTATCGAGTCCGGCGATCGTGCCGCCTTGGGCGGAAGACCTCAAGCGGAATCCTTGATTGGGCATAGGACTAGTGCTGCCGATGGGCTATAGTCTGCAGGTACATTGCTTTACCAGGCAGGGGATGCAAGGCATGAGAGTGACCAGAACAATCTTTGCTCTGTCATGGCTGCAATTGCTTGTGGCTTGCGAAGGGTCGCCACCCGACGCAGTCGTGCCGGAGGCGGAGCCCGCCGGCGCAACGTCGGTGGACATCGGAAGGCACGTCGTCCATTTCAGCGCCCAAACAACAGACAAGCTATCCCCGGAAGTGGCAATGGAATACAACTTCGTGCGCAGCACGAACCGGGCCATGTTGACCGTCTCGGTGCTGGAAGAGGGCACGAATAAACCGTCGCACGCAGAGGTTGCCGTCAAGACGCGCAATCTTGCGGGTCAGCTCAAGAACGTAGCAATGCGCACGATCACGGAAGGCGATTCGATCTATTACATTGGCGAAACTCCGGTCGCCAATCGGGAAATCCTTATCTTCGACATCACCGTCACACCGGAAGGGGTCACAAAACCGGTGGACATCCGATTCAAACGCGAGTTTTACACGAACTAGGAACATGGGACCGTCGAAAACAGGGTCGAACCGCCTGTTTTCCAAAAAATTCGGTTCGCCCCTGTTTTTTTCGGGTTCGGCCCGATTTTTTTTGCTATTTGTGATATCGTCGCGCCGCTTTTTTCATAAGCAAAGCGATTTGCGAGCCCGTCCCACGGGAGACCGTCCGGGCGCGGGAAATTAACGATCTGGTCACCAATCTACAGGAGATATTCTTCATGGCAGCCAAACCCAAGGCCGGCGCAAGCGCCAAGAAAGCGCCGAGCAAGTCCGAAATCTACACGAACATCGCCAATGAAACCGGATTGACGAAAAAAGACGTCGCCGCCGTTTTTGACTCGCTGGCAGGCCAGATCAAGAAGAGTCTCGGCAGCCGGGGTGCCGGTTTGTTTACCGTCCCCGGCCTGATGAAGATCAAGGTTGTAAACAAGCCGGCGAGGCCTGCCAGAAAAGGCGTTAATCCGTTTACCGGAGAGGAGATGATGTTCAAGGCAAAGCCTGCATCGAAAGGTGTGAAAGTGCTGGCGCTGAAGGGTTTGAAGGACATGGTCTGACCCTCATCCGACACGATACGAAAAACCGGGTTTTCATACCCGGTTTTTTTCTTGCGGATGGTGCCGCTGCTACCATCGTGATGATCAATGTTGGAGCGGCTTCAGCCGCGATGGCCCGAATGCTTGCCGATAAACTTTTCAAGGGCATTGCGAAGCGTTATCAGCTTGCCGTGAAAAAAATGCTCGGCGCCTTCGAGAATCTGTAATTCAGGCCCTGGCTCAAGCTCGTTGACCCAGGCAATCGTTTCATCGACATCGACGAGTTCATCCCGGTCGCCCTGCAGGACGAGCCAGGGACAGTCAGGTTGCGAGGGCATGTCCCGTGCGAAGCGCGAAACCGCCGGCGCGATGCTGATCAGGCCGTCCGGCCTGCGTTGCGCTGCGGCGAGCACGCTCATCGCGGCACCAAACGAGAATCCGGCAAGCCACAGCGGCAGACCCGGGTAACTCGCGCTGAGAAAATCCATCGCGGCAAACACGTCTTCGATTTCGCCCTTGCCGTCATCGAACTTTCCTTCGCTTTCGTTGACACCGCGAAAATTGAAGCGCAACGCGACGAATCGCTGCGCGACAAAACTTCGCGCGAGCGTATGGGCAACCTTGTTCCGCATCGTGCCGCCATGCAGCGGATGCGGATGGCAGACCACGGCGCAACCGATGAGATCGGATTCGTCACGGGCCTCGAGTATGCCTTCCAGCTTGCCCGCCGGACCCTCGAATTCGAGCTTTCGTGTTAATGCAATTTTCGCCATGCGGTCGAACGCGATGATTTCCCCCGGTGGTTGTCGCACCATCCTATCCATCGCGCATTCGAATGTCGCGATGCCTTCGGCAGGCAGCGCCCGAGCCATCCCGATTGAGAACTGCGTGGCTGGTCACTCAGCCCGATATTGTCGTAAAATTATGGGCTTATGTGGCGCCCGCCGGCGTCCGGCCTTAGAGATCACGGAAAATCAAGCCTATGTCATCGACCATCGACCTCGAAAACCGCTTTTGCGCGCATAACTATGATCCGCTTCCCGTCGTGCTGTCGCGGGGAGAGGGCGTATACGTCTGGGACGAAAACGGCAAGAAATACCTCGACATGATGAGCGCTTATTCCGCCGTGAGTCACGGACACGCCAATCCCCGTCTCGTCGAGGTGGCTACCAGGCAACTGAAGAAACTGACGATTGTCTCGCGGGCCTATTACACGGACCAGCTAGGCAGGTTTCTTCAGCGTGCCTGCGAATTGACCGGGCAGGACATGGCGCTGCCGATGAACACGGGCGCGGAAGCCGTCGAGACTGCGATCAAGGCGGCGCGTAAATGGGGATACGAGGTCAAGGGAATCGAGAAAGACAAGGCAGAGATCATCGCCTGTACCGGCAACTTTCACGGCCGAACGACGACGGTCGTCGCCATGTCGGACGAGCCGCAGTATCAGTACGGTTTCGGGCCGTTCCCGGCCGGTTTCAAACTGGCTAAGTACGGCGACGCCGAATCGCTGGAAAGCCTGATCACGCCGCATACGGCTGCCTTTCTCGTCGAACCGATTCAGGGCGAGGGCGGCATCGTCATTCCGCCCAAGGGTTACCTGAAAGACTGTGCCGATATCTGTCGCCGCCACAATGTGCTGCTCATCGCCGACGAGATTCAGACCGGGCTGGGCCGCACCGGCAGCCTGCTTGCCTGCGACCACGAAGATGTCGTGCCGGATGGACTTATCCTCGGCAAGGCACTGGGTGGCGGGATAGTGCCCGTATCGATGTTCCTGTCGAAGCGTGAGGTCATGGCGGTCTTCACGCCCGGTACCCACGGCAGCACCTTCGGCGGCAATCCGCTGGCGGCCGCGGTCGGGCTGGAGGCGCTGAATATCCTGGTCGAGGAGAAGCTTGCAGAAAAAAGCAGGGAAATGGGTGACTACCTGCTCGGCAAGCTGCACGAACTCGAAAGCCCGATGGTCAAGGAAATCAGGGGCCGTGGGCTGTTTGTCGGGATCGAAATCGACCCGTCTTTGGGAAGCGCAAGGGAAATATGTGAAGCGCTCATGGATCGCGGGCTCCTGAGTAAGGAAACTCATGAAACAGTCGTGAGACTTGCGCCCCCACTCGTGATAAAAGGCGAGGAAATTGACTGGGCGGTGGACCAGATCGGGCAAGTACTGGGCGAAATGGATCGGGTCCGGCTTGCCTCCTGACGCCCTGATTGAGGGACACCAGGTTCTATGGAATTGACAATTCCTGAGTTGACGGTCGTACACATCGGACTGCTGGCGCTCGCGTTGGTCGTCGGCCTGGTGCTCGGCTGGGTGTTCCGCGGCGATCGCGCCGCCAAGGAAAAGATCGCGATCAATGCCGGCTGGCAGGATCAGCTCGAATCACAGCAGGCGGAGCAGGACCGACTCGCCGAGCAGAACAAGAGCCTCATGGAGCAGATCAGTCAATACCAGAACTCACACAAGGATTCGATGAACCGCGCCAAGGAGCTCTCCGAATCGCTGCGCGAATCGTTCAAGGTGCGTGACGGTTTACAGAAGCAGGTTGCCGAATTTCGCGCCAAGCTGGAGGCGACGGTGGCACAACGCGACAAGCTTCAGACTGTCGTGGAAAACCAGGAATCGCAACACAGGAATTCCATCAGCGGACTCAAGGAAAAGGACGACAAGATTTTCCATTTGAGTCGCGAACTGAACAGTTGGCAGAGCCGGGTTCCGCCGTTGGTCGAGAAATTTCAGGAGCGTGACCGGCAGGCCAAGGAACTGCAAGCCGAGCTGGAAAAGACCAGGCAAAGAATCGCCGAGCTGGAGGAAATGGCGCGTACGAATCAGACGCGAATCGAGCCCGTGGACGCCGGCTCTTTGGAAAGCCTGGATGCATCGAACGAGCCGCACACCGAAACGCTAGCGCCGACCGTTTCCGATCTTCAGGACCAGATCGATTTTGAAACCGGCGAACTGCCGATCGTCGAAGACTCGGACGTCGTAGAACAATTGGGGGAGTCGAGTGACGCGGGCGATGAGCTTTCGGACGTCGTAGAACAATTGGGGGAGCCGCATAACGCGGGCGATGAGCTTTCGGACGTCGTAGAACAATTGGGGGAGCCGCATAACGCGGGCGATGAGCTTTCGGACGTCGTAGAACAATTACAGGAGTCGAATGTCGCGGCCGATGAGCTTATCGCGGCGGATGAATTCGTCGAGGAAGACGATACTCAGGAGGACGAGTCGGAAGCGCCACAGCTGACGCGCAGGATCGTGGACGACGAATCGGGCGCAGCCGACGAAAAGGACGACCTGAAGCGGATCAAGGGGGTCGGCCCGGCGATCGAGAAAACGCTCAATGAGCTCGGTATCTACTCTTACAACCAGATCGCCGAGATGAGCGAGTACGAGATCGATCGTGTCGCACAGCGGCTCAAGGGCTTCCGCAGCAGGATTTATCGTCAGGACTGGATCGGCCAGGCCCGCGACCTGCAGTACCAGAAGACCAATAACCTGACCTGACCGTTTAAGGGATCGCGGCTTCCTCGCTGCCTGCACATCCATGTGCGCGGCGACACAAGCACATCCTTGTACAAAAAACCGCGCCCACCATGCCGCTCCGACGAAGCCGCTGTGAGAAGGCCGCTCCTACTGAATGGGGCTCTGTCCCTCCGCTTCCTTCAGGTCCGCGAGCTCGACCTCGAAAATCAGCGTCGAACCCGGCGGGATCAGGTTACCGATCTGGCGATCGCCGTAGGCCAGCTCCGGCGCGATCGTCAGCTCGCGAACCTCACCGATTTTCATCCCGGCGACGCCCGCGTCCCAACCGCGGATAACACGGCCGGCGCCAAGCGGAAATTCGAAATGCACACCCCGATCGACCGAACTGTCAAACTTCTGGCCGCGATTGAATTCGGCCGTCTCGTCAAAAAGCCACCCCGTGTAATGCACGACCGCCGTATGTCCGGGCTCGGCGATCGCTCCGTGGCCATCTCGCAAGCGACGCATCGACAGTCCCGGCATTATCTCGGCCGTCTCTGTGACAACGGACCCGGCGCCCGCGGGACCCGTTGACGTATCGACAAGCGCGGGCGCGTTACCGTCCCGCCCGGAATCGCCGCAAGCGGCCAGAAGAATGCCGATGAATAGCCAACAGACCTGTCGAATCGAATTCATTTTTTTACCCCGTGTAATGCCGTGCCGTCATTCCGGCTTTGTAAAATCCAGTGATGCCGAGTTGATGCAATAGCGCAGTCCGCTCGGCTTCGGACCGTCCTCGAAAACGTGGCCGAGATGCGCGTCGCAGGCGGCACAAACAACTTCCTCCCTGACCATGCCGTGGCTCAGGTCGCGTACCGTCCGCACCCTGTTGCCGGCGAGCGGCAGCCAGAAACTCGGCCAGCCGGTGCCGGAGTCGTATTTCTGATCCGAACTGAAAAGCTCTGCGCCACAGCAAACACAGCGATAGATGCCGTCTTCCTTGTGATCGACATATTTGCCGCTGAACGGTCGTTCCGTTCCCTTCATTTGCGTGACTTCGAATTGCTCTGCTGTCAGATGCGCTCGAAGATCACTGTCAGTCTCTTTGGTCATCGGTGTCGTCAGGTCCCATCCGGAGTCGAGATTACCTTTAATCGGCGCCGCCTGCATCAGGCAGTGTTTCCGTCTCCATATCGAGCAACAGCTGGTTCATACGGCGCACGTATTCGGCAGGATTGGCAAGCTGCGACCCCTCTGCCAGCAATGCATGATCGAGCACGATATGCGACAACTCCTTGAAACGCGCGTCATTGGTTTCGGCCGACAGCCTGGCGATCAGCGGATGCCGGACGTTGATTTCCAGTATGGGCTTCGTCTCCGGCAACTTCTGGCCGGATGCTTCGAGCATGCGCCTCAATTGCGGTGCCAGATCCTGTTCGCCGGTAACGACGCAGGCAGGTGAGTCGACCAGGCGTTGACTGACGTTAACGGTCTCTACCCTGTCCTTGAGCGTCTTCCTGATCTTCTTCAAAAGCGGCTTTGCCTCGTCGTTCAACGCTTTTTGCGTGAGCTCGCCGTCTCCGCCGGGTAAGGCAAGCTGGCCGCGTCCGACATCCTGGAAAGCCTTGCCGTCGAATTCCGGCAAGTGGTCCACCATCCACGGGTCGATGCGGTCATAAAGCAGCAAGACTTCGAGACCCCGGTCTCGCAGCTGCTCGAGCTGCGGGCTCTTGCTCACGGTCTCAAAGCTGTCTCCGAGCAGGTAATAGATCTTGTCCTGTCCTTCGGCCGCGCGCCCGGCGTAATCCTCGACAGACTGGTCCTGGGCCGCGGCGCCGGTGTGCGTCGAGGCGAACCGCAGGAGCCGCGTCAACTTGTCCGCATTCGAACTGTCCTCGATGATGCCTTCCTTGACGACCGGCCCGAATTCGGCCCAGAACTTCCGATAGTCTTCGGGCTGATTGCCGGCCATCTTTTGCAGCATATCCAGAACCCGGCGCGTCAATGCGCCGCGCATGGCTTCGAGGTCGGGACTTTGCTGCAGAATTTCCCGCGATATGTTCAGCGGCAGGTCCGACGAGTCGACGATGCCCTTGACGAATCGCAGGTACAAAGGGAGGAACTGCTCGGCGTCATCCATGATGAAGACGCGTTGCACGTAGAGCTTGAGGCCCCTCGGCGCATCCCTGTTCCACAGGTCGAAGGGAGCGCGCGACGGTATGTACAGGAGGCTCGTGTATTCCCTTTTTCCCTCCACCCTGTTATGGCTCCAGCTTAACGGGTCCGCAAAATCATGTGAGATGTGCTTGTAGAACTCCTTGTACTCTTCGTCGCTGATTTCCGAACGCGAACGGGTCCAGAGCGCCGTCGCGGCATTCACCGTTCTCGCTTTGGCTTTCGCATCACCAAGATTCTGCAACAGGACCGGAAAACCGATGTGATCGGAATATTTTCGAATAAGCAAATCCAGGCGGGCTTCATCGGCAAACTCCGATTCGGCTTCCTTCAGGTGCAGGGTAACCGTCGTGCCTTGCTTATCGAGCTCGATTGATTCGATCGAAAACTCCCCTTCTCCGTCGGATTCCCAGCGGGCGCCGTCGCTCGCCTCGAGGCCAGCCCTGCGCGTCAACACTTCAACCTTGTCGGCGACGATAAAGGATGAATAGAATCCGACGCCGAACTGGCCAATAAGCTTGGCGTCTTTTTGCGCATCGCCGGTAATGCTCCGCAAAAACTCTACCGTGCCGGATTTGGCGATCGTTCCGAGATTTTCCGTCACCTCCTCCCGCGACATGCCGATGCCGTTGTCCGTAACGGATATCGTCTTGGCCTCCGGGTCGAATGCAACGTTTATCTGCAATTCGTTGCTGTCTTTCAGCAATTCCGGCGCCGCGAGCGCTTCGAATCGCAGCTTGTCGCATGCGTCGGAAGCGTTCGAGACCAGCTCCCTCAGAAAAATCTCTTTGTTGCTGTACAGCGAGTGGATCATCAGCTGCAGCAATTGCCGGACTTCCGTCTGGAACCCAAGCGTCTCCCGATTTTTCTTCTTGCTCACCCTGGCGTACTCCTGAAGCGGATCGAGGCAACGGCGACGGACGCCGTCCATGCGGACAGACACGATAGTGTCTGCGCCGGGATTTTCAAGCCTTCCGCGGGCCGATCAGAGGGGAGATCTTAGTTGGCGTAAGCGCTGGCGGCGTCGCTGACGACAGCATGGAACAACATGCGCACCGCGAGCAGCGATGCTATGGCAAGTGCCACGGGGGGATGGTTCAATGCGATCAGGATGCAAAAGATCTGCAAGGAAACTGCGGTTGCAATGAACAAAAAGAAACTGACCGCCATGCGGATACGTTCTGCTTTTAACGCTATGGCGAAAACCAGATCTTCGAGATCGTCGAGATATTGAGCCAGACATTCCATGTGCAGCGGGTCTCGACGTCTTACCGCGCGATAGAAAGCGTTGGCCGGCTAGGCTTGGCTTCGCCTGCGTCCGAGTCCGAATCCTGCAGCGCGCTGTAGTTGGACTGTTTCGCATATGCAATGGCACGGTGGAAATACTCCCATCTTTGACGTGCCGAATCATCTTTGAGCGCAGCCACCGGCGACTCATTTATCACGGACTTGTTTGACATACTTCCATGTTCAAGGTTGTTGTCCATTAGATGAAACTATAGTCGCGTCGTCTTGTGGTCACCGTGAGATGCATCACAGCTTGCCTTTCGAGCACGCTGTTCCTGCAAACTAATTTGCAAAATAGAGAACTCGTTCGAACTTTTACCCGGAAATTTGTTTGTGCTTTGATTTTCGAGTTCGATACTGGATCGATTATGAGTATACAATACACACAGACGCACGTGACCTGATTCACATCAGGGCTGATTCGGGTTTGCGAGGGGTAAGAGCCTAGTTGGAGAAACTAGTTGTCGGACCAGTTACGTTTGACTTGCTCGGTCCAGTTTCGGTAACCCTTCCATGTGTAAAGCGACGAATCGATTCCTGCGCGTCGGCTGCGAGGTGCGGGCGCCTTTGAAATCCACCTGCGATATTTCTGCCAGCCATCCTCATCGGCTTTGTCTCCGGCATGCACATTGACTTCGCGATCATCTACCTTCGCATCGCCTTCCTCGTCCGCACTGTAATCGCTGGCCCAGGAAATGTCTTTGCTGTCCTGCATAAGCGGCTGCTCTCATATCCTTTGTACCGATGCTACGTGCGCGAGGTCCCAGCGCACAGGAACTGCATCACAATGCAGACAGCAATTTTTCAAATAAATTTCAATACGTTACAACTTATTTTTACTTAATGAACTGGGCCCGTCCGACGCCCGAACCGGCCTTTTTTACTAAATGCGGATCGCCTTTGGACGACGATTCAGAACGCACGGATTTACTGTTTCGTGACCCGGTAACAGGGTGCGTATGCATCACTCGCGAGTTTCATGCGACCACTCCTGACAAATTCCCCCAGCAGAACGTCGAGGAGCTGCATGAGGTGCGCGGAGCCGCTGATTTCGAACGGTCCGTGCTTCTCGATCTCAGCCATGGTGTCATCGCGCACGTTGCCGGATACGATACCCGAGAACACGCGACGCAAATTGACGGCGAGATCGTGCACGGGCAGGCCTGCCGTCAATTCCAGCCCGCGAATAGACTCATGTGTCGCCTTGAACGGCCTCTGGAATTCCTCATCGATCGTCAGTCGCCAGTTGAAGTAATAGGCTTCCCCGTGTCTTTTTCGAAACCGCCAGACTTCATCGACCCCATCGGCGATCTTTCGTGCCACTCTCTCGGGATCGTCAATAATAATCTTGTAACGCCGTCGAGCCTCGCGACCGAGCGTTTCTGCAACAAATTCATCAATCAGCCGAAAGTACGATTCGCTCTCCGGAGGTCCCGTCATGATCACCGGCAGCGGCAACTCACGATTATCCGGATGCAACAGTATCCCTAGCAGATACAAGATTTCTTCTGTGGTACCCACGCCGCCGGGAAACACCACGACACCGTGCGCGATCCTCACGAATGCTTCCAGCCGCTTTTCCATGTCCGGCATGATGACGAGTGAGTTCACGATCGGATTCGGCGACTCCGCGGCAATGATTCCTGGCTCGGTAATCCCGATGTAGCGGCCATCGTGAATTCGCTGCTTCGCATGGCCGATGGTGGCGCCTTTCATCGGCCCCTTCATCGCGCCCGGGCCGCAACCCGTGCAGACGTTAAGCGCGCGCAAGCCAAGCTCGTAGCCCACCCTCTTGGTGTAATCGTATTCTTCCCTGCTTATCGCATGGCCGCCCCAGCAAATGACGAGGTTCGGTTTGACGGGCAGTTCCAGGATGCGCGCATTCCGCAGGATGTGGAATATCGCATTGCTGATGTTTGGGGACGTCTCTAAGTGAAAGCGGCCGCCTTCGTGCAACTCGTGGTTCGTGTAAACGATATCGCGAAGCACGGCAAACAGCAGCTCCCGGATGCCGCGGATCATTTTACCATCGACAAATGCGGACGCCGGCGCACCCTTGAGCGTTACCTTCAGCCCGCGGTCCTGCTGCAGAAACCCGACCTCGAAGTCCTGGTATTTGCGCAGCACCGCGCGCGTATCGTCGAGGTTGGAGCCGGTGTTCAGTACCGCGAGAATGGAACGCCGCAGAACCTCGTGCAGTCCGCCCTCTCCGTGCTGGCGGAGCTGCTCCATTTCGACCTGCGACAGGACCTCGAGGCTGCCTTCCGGCCAGACCTCGGCATCGACCGTTTCATCACTGTCGGCCCGCAGGGACGTGCCCGTGACTATCTTTGCGTGTTGCAACTTTCTACCTTGCTGGTGAGATCTCAGGGCAGAATCTCAATGGGCGTATCCTTTTTCGTCATGAGCCAGATATCGATCATGTCGGAATTGGATAATGCTATGCAGCCGTTGGTCCAGTCCTGGGTTCGGTAATACGCGGCCGAATAAGTCGGCGCATTCGGCTGGCCGTGAATCATGATCTGGCCGCCAGGATCAACCCCCTTTTGCTTCGCAGATGCGCGATCCTCCGAATTGGGATAGGAGATATGAATCGCCAGGAAATAGTCGCTTTCCGCGTAACGGATATCGAGCCAGTACACGCCTTCGGGCGTCTTCTGATCTCCTTCCCGTTCTTTGTCGCCCACCGGTTCGACACCCAAAGCGATGTCGAAGGTGCGAAATGCCTCGCCATCTTTCAGGAGGTGCAGCTTGCGCTTTGCTTTCTCGACGACGACCTTATCGGCAATCGGAAAATCCCCGGCAGCGGCAGGCGCCGAGACGAGCCAGTGCCCAGCCAGCATCGTGGCCAGAACGGCGAATCTCGCGAATGTCTTGTCCGGATTCATGAAGATCCTCGCATGTGCGGCAGGTTACCAAACCGCACGGAGCAAGAAAACGGACTCGCGCACGCTTTGACGCCCGCCCGGAAATTCCTGCCGGGACCTGGGCTTATCCCCCAACCGCTAGAGATTTCGCCCGACAATCCAGCCGATCGCATATCCGACCGCGCCGGCGACGAGCGTGTAGGCGGGCAGGAACCGAAACAATTGCAGCGGGTACCTGGCGTCGTCGAACATGCCGTGCAGATTCACCGCGTACCCGTAATGAAGATACAGTGACAGGCCGAGCGCTGGAATCGCAAATCCCAGGGTCCCGAGCGGCCAGCGCCACCCGGCACCCGTCCAGCTGCCGTTTCCCTTGTACAGGGTAATGGCGGACAGCGCGATGACGACCAACATCGGAACCATGTTCCTGGCAACGAACGCATCGCTGCCTTCGACATAGCGGACGTACGCCATGGCGGCGATAGTGACGAGGAGAACCGGAAGCAGCCGAATGACAAAAAGACTCGGCCGCACCCGTCCTACCCCGGTGTGTTACTCACGAGAATCGGAAAATTGAGACGCGTACCGTGCTGCACGTTGTGTAGATCGAGTTCGGGATTGTACTGGCGGAACAGCCACACAGGCACGTCGTATTTGCGCAGCGCGAGAATCCACACTGATTCACCGCGCCTGACGATGTGTTCAGTCACGCCGGTAATCGTGTAGTTGCGAAAAAAATTATCCTGTTGTGCCTTATGGTAGGCCGCGCGAAGATGCTCAAAGGACTCCGCGTCGACTTTGCCGAAATCGAGCTTGATGCGCTGCCCAACCTCGACCGGTGTTCTGAAGGCGAGACCGTTCAGGTCCCTGAGTCTTTGCGTCTTGATGCCGAGCCAGTCTGCGAAGTGACCGAGCGTTTCGAGCGGCTGAACCTCGATCGTCGAATCCGCGGCGACGCTATAGTCGCTCGGATCGGACAGCAACGAAGCCTGCAGGCTGCCGATCACCTGACCGACCTCCTCGGCGAGCACGAAAGGCTCGGCCGCGGCTGGCACGGGTGCCTCGGCGATCGCCGGTGCGTCGGCAATAGCCGCGGCCGGCGGCGGCATAGCAGGCGGCGCCGCGGCAACCTGCACGGGTGCCGGACCTGCAGCCGGCAGCCTAAGCTGCTGGCCTGCCCTGATGCGATGCCGGCTACTCAGATTGTTGAGCGCTACCAGGGTCGATACGGTCGTATCGTACTCTGACGCGATTTCCGACAAGGTGTCGCCACGGCGGATCGTATGGAACAGATCCGGCAGTTGCTTATCGAACAATGCGTTCGCGGAGAGATTTGCGAGCAGTTCCGGCAACGACGCGCTCAGCATGTCATTCGGCATTCTGAGGACGTAGTTTTTCGGCAAGTGCTTGGTTCCCTGCCACACTGTTTCCTGCAATGCCGGATTGTGTGCCGCTAGCTCGCGCGGACGGACATTGAGCGTCGCTGCAAGCTCGTCAGCAGGTATGTAAGCGGGGAGCACAATGCTCACATAGTCGATCGGGTTATCCGGGACCAGCCCCGGAAAATATCGCTGCGGATCCTGGTCGACGCGCAGTGCCGCCAGAAATGCGAGGTAAAAATTTCGCGATGCAAAACCGAACGTCCGGCTCTTGTAATTGCGAAATATTTCGGCGTACGCATTGTCACCGAACTGGTGCATTGCGCGACGAGCGCCCGAGAGGCCATGATTGTAGGCGGTAATAGCCATCGGCCAATTGCCGGTGATGGAATAATTATACGCCAGCAGTTTCCCGGCAGCGGTCGTGGCAAGAAACGGATCGTGCCTCTCGTCGAGAATATGATCTACCTGCATGAAGCGCCGACCGGTACTGCGGGTAAACTGCCAGATACCCGACGCGCCGACATGGGAACGGGCATCGGGATTGTAAGACGATTCGACATGTGGCAAAGCCGCAAGCTCGATTGGCACACCCAACCGGGTGAATTCTGAAATGACATGGTGACGCCAGCGACCCGAGCGGATCAGCCCCTCGCGAAAACGGTCGGACAAACCAAGTTGAAATCTGATCCGGCTCACGGCGGCCTTGAGGTCGTCGTTACTGACGTCGGATGGCCACATCTGAAGCACCCGATATTCGTCGGCGCTCAGTTTGTCGCGTTTGCCGCTCGCCAGTGTCCGCAATATCTTTTTGTAATATTCGCGGCGGTCCTTGCTCAGCCTGTTGCGCGTTCTGCGGCTGGCGTCTTCCGGAAGATCGATCGTCTCGTAGATAACGGCGAGATTGCGACTATCGTGAAGTACTCCCTGGCGCGTCGTATACTCGGTGAAGATCGACACCCAGAACTCCACGTCGCGTTCGAGGTCTTTAGGGAGTGGAAAATGCGCCTCGTTGTTCCCGCTGGCTGCCGGAACGGCAAGCAGGAACAGCAGAAAGACTGTGGTTCTTGCAAATTTGCTTGTCATTTCCTGCATATATGGTTCAATCGAGAAATCGGTGCTAAATACTTGAATAGTTCACAGAAATTTTATTCTCTAGCTGGTATCTTGACGCAATCCGGGATGGGTATGCAATTCGCCGCCTAGCCTTTCCGCCATGCATACATAAACATGACTGAACTCAAGTTTTCAATCAGGCACCTGCCTGTCGCTGTGGCGCTGGCAGTCGCGTTGCTGACTGCCGGTCCGGCATGGCGTGCGGCGGCCACCGAGGAGACAACTGCATCACCAAATGAAATTGTCCCTGAATCCGAGGATCTTGGCGACGCAACAGGTCACATAGCAGATATCCCAGTAGTTCCGCTTGCGGATGCGGTAACCACCGCTGACGGAATTGCCAAACCCTTGAAACTATTGGGTTCCGAGATTCAGCCGAACACGAGTCAAAGAATTTCCTGGGCGGCGACCGAGTTGTTCGAAGGCGTTCCGGTGTCGACGCCGGTTCTTGTGGTGAACGGCAAGTTCGCCGGACCCACGCTGTGTCTCACCGCCGCCGTGCACGGGGACGAGCTCAACGGCATCGAAATGGTACGCCGGGTCATGCATGACCTGAATCCGGAAAAACTGTCCGGTGCAGTCATCGGTGTCCCGATTGTGAACTTGCAGGGATTCCGTCGTGGCTCGCGCTACCTGCCGGACCGCCGTGACCTGAACCGGTTTTTCCCGGGTAATCCGAACGGCTCCGCGGCGTCGAGAATCGCTTACTCGTTTTTTACCGAGGTAATCCAGCACTGTAACGCGCTGATCGACCTGCATACGGGTTCATTCGAGCGTGCGAATCTTCCGCAGTTGCGCGCCGATCTGCGTAACCCCGATGTCGTAACCCTGACTCAGGGTTTCGGTGCGACCGTCATTCTGCACAGTCAACCTGCAAAAGGCACCTTGCGCCATGCAGCAACAGCCGCTGGCATCCCTACGGTCACGCTGGAAGCCGGCGGGCCATCGGAACTGGAACTCAAGGAAGTGAAACACGGCGTCAAAGGCATCGACACGCTGCTGAACACTCTCGGCATGGTCAAGAAGATCCGCCTGTGGGGCGAAGCCGAGCCGGTCTACTACCGTTCAACCTGGGTTCGCGCCAATCGTGGCGGCATTCTGCTTGCGGACGTCACGCTAGGTAGCACCGTCCGGCAAGGTGACTTGCTCGGCACTATTACCGACCCGATGAATAACGCCAGCACCAAACTTTACTCACCGCATTCCGGACGCATTATCGGCATGGCGAGAAACCAGGTCGTGATGCCCGGGTTCGCGGTGTTTCATGTCGGAATCCAGACCGACGAGGCGCCGCTGGAGCCTTCCGAGGGTGAAGCTCAAGAGCTCGTGTCCGGCAGCAACGAAGACGACGACGGCCTGTCCGAATAGGCTAACGCGCGAACGAACGCCATCAAGCCCTTTGATGGCGTCATATCCGTCGCAACGCTAAACTCGCGTCGCATAACGATTAAAGATTCGATGCAATATGTCGCGATCTCCGCGTACACCAATTCGTCACTACTGGGCGCCCCGGTACTGGCCAACATGGATCGGTATAGGATTCTTGCGCCTCTCGTGCCTGCTGCCGTTCAAATGGCAGATCGGCCTCGGCAAGGCGATCGGCCGTGTCGCGCATCGCATCGGCGCAGAACGCCGCGCGATCACGCGGCGCAACATCGAATTGTGCTTTCCGGATCTGAGCGCGGGTGAGCGAGATCAGCTCGCGCGAGAACATTTCGAGGCGCTGGGCGCTTCGCTCATGGAAATGGCGCTGGCCCGCTGGGGCAAAAAGGAAAAGTTGCTCGCAATGACGACGGTTGAAGGCGGACACCATATCCAGGAAACGCTCGACGCCGGGTACGGCGTCATGCTGATCAGCGCGCACTTTACGTCGCTCGAAATCTCCGGCCATGCGCTGCGTGAGCATTGTCCGCCGTTCGACGTCGTATTTCGCCGATTTCGCAATCCGCTGACCACCGAGATTGTCGCAAGCACGCGGCAGGTAACAGCGAGAAACGTGATCGACAAGAACGACATCAAGAGCATGATTCGCAGCCTTCGTGAAGGCGTTCCGGTCTGGTATGCACCGGACCAGAGCTATCATCTCAAGCAATCCGCGCTGATACCGTTCTTCGGCGTGCCGGCCATGACCAATATCGCCACGACGACGATTGCGAAGCTCGGGCGGGCCAAGGCGGTTCCGTTCTGGCCGAGACGACTTCCGGAAGGCGGCTACGAGATCCGTATCGAGCCGCCGATCGAGGGATTACCGAGTGACGATCCCGAGAACGACACCAGAAAATACGTTGCTCTGCTCGAGGCCCAGATACGCCGCTGCCCGGAGCAATACTACTGGGTGCATCGGAAATTCAAGAATCGGCCGGCCACGCTGCCGGATGTTTATGCAGACCTCGACGCGCTGAAATAACCGTCGAGCAGCTGATTCCAGTCC
>JBFHXJ010000045.1:0-30584 GCA_041598995.1 Woeseiaceae bacterium
CCGCGCGCCCGGTTGTTGTCGTCAACGAGTAACGATCTTATTGCACTTTACTATCTGCCAAACCGATAGTTCAGGTTGACCGACAGGAAGTCGAGGTCGCCTTCGTTGATCTGCGTCCTGGCAAGCTCACCGCCGACTTCGAAACGCGTGTTCACCTTGTAGGTCGCACCAACACCCCACGTGAACGCGTTGTCGTAGTCATTGACTCGGATACTCTGACCCTGCTCGCTTGCAAGTGCGCTCAGATCGACATAGCTGTAACCGAGTCGTCCGTACGGGCTGAACCGGTTACCCAGCGGATACGATAACTTCGTCGAGAGATCCCAGACGTTGCCGTCGACATCCACCCTTACGCCCTGGATCAGCTCGGAGGCTTCGAACAAGCGCGTATACGATGCTTCGAGAGCTACGTATTCATTGAAGTTGTAGCCACCCAGTAATCTCATCGTCGGTGAGCTCTCGTCGAAAGCGTCGCTCTCGAGTCGATACACACCACCACCTACGCTACCGTAGAATGCATCCTTATCGGCTGCCAGTGCAGGCGCACCAATCGCGATCATCGCGAAAAGCGGAATAAATTTGCGCATTTTAAGCAAGGCCCTCCTTTGTGGCCCCGTAAACCCGTAACTTCGGGCGTGCGCATCATACCCGGATAGCTTTCGCAGTCAACGTATTTTTTATCAGTAAATTCAAACAACTACCTATTGGAGCCACAACGCCGGCATGCGGGTTGCGGCTCCGCAAGGCACCCATTCGGATTGTCCCCTTCCTGGCTGACGATCGCCTGATCAGGCGGCTTTTTTCTCGATCGGAATCCTGTCCCAGTTTTTCTCAAGCCACGTGTCGAAGCTCATCATGTCAGGATTCAACTTTCGCGCCTCATTGAGATTGCGCACGCGACAGAAGTAATCGTTGAAATCTCTCTTGAACTGAAACATGTTGCCGAGATCATCGGCGCCCGGAAAATCAAGCGCACGATAGGCTGCGGGCTCGATGTCGTTATAGACGACTGTCTCGCCGAGCGCTTTCGAAAGAGACGCCGCCATCTGTTCACCGGTCAGATGCTCTCCGGCGATGCCGACCGTTTCGCCGATGAACTGTTTGCCGCGTTCGAAAATTGCGAACGCGCACTTGCCGATATCCCCGACCGCGATTCCCGGCAGGCGCTTGTTGCCCATCGGCAATGTCAATGCGAGCACGCCGTCTGCACCGCGTTTCGGCTGCATGCCGAAATGAATGAAGTTTTCCCAGTAAAACGACGTGATGAGGTAAGTCGTCGGGACCCGGCGCTGGCTGAACTCCTTGTTGGCCTCACCCTTGGCGTCGGTATGTGGCACGAAATATCGCTTCTTGAGGACCGGCATGCGCTTGTCATTGAGCGGCATCCACTTGCGCGTGTCCTCGAGGGTGGACCAGATGACGTGCTTTACACCCTGCTGCTTTGCCGCCTCGGCCATGTTGCCGGCTTGCTCGATTTCCTTTTCCGGGGAGTGGTGCTCCCAGTAATTCGTCACACAGAAAGCGCCGTAGGCGCCTTCGAACGCTGTGTTGAGGCTCCTCAGGTCATCCAGGTCCGCTTTGACGACTTCCGCGCCGAGCCTGGCAAGCTCCCTGGCTTTATCCGAGCGTGTGTCGCGAGTCAGCGCGCGCACGTGAAACTGTTTCTTCGGGTCATTCAATATGGCACGAACCAGACCGCCGCCCTGTGCACCCGTTGCACCGGTAACGGCGATGGTTTTCTTCATGGTCATCGGTCTTCCTCCAAGGTCAGAATCCGCGCTGCGGACCGCCGTGAACAATATCCTGCGGCCCGCCCGTGCCGCGGCGACGCACAATCATGCGCTTTTCGTTGCACCACGCAACAGATTTTTATGTAACGAAAACAGCTAGTTAAAAGCGGGTTTTACGACCGAAAGTGCGCCCGCGAGTCGCGCCTTGCCCGCACAATTCGATACACCTCACGACGCGCGTATCAGGTCGCACCGCCGAGCAACACCCCGGTGCCGGCGCCGGCCGAATAGAGCAGGAACGCGATCAGCGCGGCAGGCTGCGCCGGCGCGTAGCGATGGAAGCCGTCCGGGTCACGCCACACCGCGATGCTCGCGTATGCGGCGGCCGGTGCGGCCACGAGGCCGAACAGGACCGGCAGGCTAAATCCGATCTGCGGCAGCGCAACAGTCAATGCCAGCGCCGCGATATAGATGAGCGGATAAAAGCGGCTCGCGCGACGCCGGCCGAGCCGGGCGACCAGGTTCATCTTGCCGCACCTGGTATCGGCAAGGTAGTCGGGGAATTCATTGACCCAGAGAAACGCGGCAATGTAGAGACCGAGCGGCAACGACAACCACAAAACGTCGATGGAATAACGGTGCGTCAGAATCAGATAGGTCGCCATCGCGATCAGCGGGCCGTAACAAATGACGACATCGAGCTCTCCGAGCCCGCGATAGGCGAATTTGAGAGGCGGCCCGTGGTAGGACCAGCCGAGCACCACGCCGATGATGCCGATCCATATGGCAGCGGGTTCTCGAATGAGTACGATCGCTGCGCCGAGTAAGACGCCAGCGAGGCCGAAGCCGATCGCAACCCCCCAGGTCTGCCGCCGCGTCAGCAGCTCATCCACCATGACTCGCTTGCCGCCGGAAAACGAGGTGCGGTCCTCGGGCGCGACCGCCAGGTCGGCGCCGGAGTCGTAGTCGAAGACGTCACCCCAGGCGTTCTTCGCGACTTCCATGCAAAAAAACGCGGCCGCCGTGATCGCGAGCCAGCCCCAAGCAATCGGACCCTCGTTTGCCGCCAGCGCGACGCCGAGATACATCGATGCGACGGAAGTGAGACTGATCTTCGGGTCGGCGAGGCGCCACAGTCCCTGCCAGTAACGTTTCGTCATTTATCCTCCCGTTCGCAGTCTGGCGCACTGGGCGCTACGCTAGTCGCAGACTGACTCTCAAACCCTATCGCGAAATGCCCGAAGTCGCATTGCCAATTCTCTTCGCGGCGGTGGCCGTGACGATTGCCGTGTTGTCACTGCTGCCCGACGATGCCCGCGTGATGACGCTGATGTCCTCGCGCACGCATCGCGCCGGGCACCTGCTCGCCTATGCGGTGCTTACGTTTACGGCTACGCTTGCCCTGCCACCGGGATTCGATGCGGCGCTGGTTCGGGCGCTCGTCGCATTCCTGGTCGCGAGCGCTTTCGGTATCGTCATGGAATTTCTGCAAAAGTTTCGACCCGGGCGCGCTCCCAGCCGGCGCGATGCGCTCGTGAATGCCGCTGGCGCCGCGCTCGGTTCGGTGCTGGCGCTGGCCTGGCTGATCAAGTCAGCTTGAGGGCGGAAGAAGTCGACATGTCCGAAGCCCGTCAGTCCGCAGAAAGTACCGGCGCGGTAACGGAGCGACGCATCGCTGCACGCGACGGTTTTCAGCTGGCGGCGTCGCTGTTCGGCGCCGGCAGCAACGACACCGTCGTTTTGATCAACTCTGCCACCGCCGTGCCGCGCGGCTTTTACCAGCGGTTCGCGTCGTTTCTGCAGCATCACGGCTGGAGCGTGCTGACTTACGACTACCGCGGCATCGGTGATTCGCGGCCGCCATCCTTGCGGGGGTTCGTTACCAGCATGCGCGACTGGGCATTGCTCGACATGACGGCCGTCGTGGACTGGATCGACCGGGCGTTGTCGCCGCAGCGCCTGTTCGCGATTGGACACAGTTTCGGCGGGCAGACCCTCGGCATGATCGACAACGCGATGCTCATCGACGCGATGGTCGGCGTGTCGGCGCAAAGCGGCTACTGGGGTGTGCAGGGCGGTCGCGAGCCGCCGCGGGTGCGTTTCATCGTCACCGTTGCCATTCCGATCCTGTCACACCTGGTCGGCTATTTCCCGTGGCGCTGGTTCGCGAGCGGCGCCGACCTCCCGAAGGGCGTCGCGCTCGAGTGGGCGCGCTGGTGCCGCAGCCCCAACTACCTGCTGGACGATGACTCCCTGCCACTCCAGAACTACCAGTCCTTTACCGCACCGATCCTTGCCTACAGCATCGATGACGACGACTGGGGTACCGCCAGGGCGGTCGATGACATGATGCGCGCCTACCCGACCGTCACCCGGCGTCATCTCGTGCCGGCCGCGCACGGCCTGCAACGACTCGGGCACTTGGGCTTCTTCAGGGAAGGATCGGAGCCGATCTGGCGCGAGACCATCGAGTGGCTCGACGCGACGGTACCGCAATCTGAATAAGTCGACGCATCGTCTGCGCTAGTATTCCGGTGACGGACAGAAAGCGCTATAGACACGCAATACCCGCCCCACGGAGGCGACATGCTGATATTGGTTACTTCGGTCACCGTAGCACTGGTGGTTTCATTTCTTTGCTCGATCTTCGAGTCGGTACTCTTATCTATAAGGCCGGCACAGATTGAACTACTGGTGAGCAAGGGACGCGCCTCCGGGCGCATTCTGAAAGAATTCAAGGAAAGGATCGACGTGCCCATTGCCGCGATCCTGATCGTCAACACGATTGCGCACACAATCGGCGCGACGGTCGCTGGCGCGAGTTACGTGGGCGTGTTTAGCGAGCAGTCGTTGTGGGTCTTCTCTGTGGTGTTCACCGTCGCGGTGCTGCTCTTCACCGAGATCATTCCGAAAACCCTCGGCGTCACTTTCGCCAGTGCGCTCGCGAGGCCCGTCGCCCACGGGGTTCGCTGGATGACGGTCGCACTCGGACCGCTCGTCACCCTGGCGAGCATGATCTCGCGCGGCATTCGCGGATCGCGGGACATCCAGGCAACTTCGGTAGAAGAGATCCGCCTGTTGACCGCGATCGGGCGCCAGGAAGGCATTGTCAGTGCGCGCACGGCGGGCATCATCGTGCGCGCGACGCGGCTGCACCAGCTGCGTGCCGCGGACGTCCTCGTGCCGCGGCAAAATGTCGTCGCACTGAGCAAGCAACAGAGCACCGACGACGTCAAGCGGACAATTCGCGAGTCCGGTCACAGCCGATTCCCATTCACGCCGACAGGCCAGCTCGACGATGCGTCTGGCGTCGTGCTGGCGAAAGAGCTACTGATGGCATTGCAGGACGGTCCGGACGCGATCAATTGGCAAGAACTGGTTCGCGAATCGCTCGTCATACCCAAGACGAAGCCCCTGAACAGTCTGTTGCAGGCTTTTCGCGACGCGCGCCAGCATCTGGCCATCGTGGTGGATGAATATGGCGGAATCGAGGGTATCGTGACCATGGAAGATGTGCTCGAGGAGCTCGTCGGCGACATTGTCGACGAGAGCGACCGGCCGACTGAGGAGCTGTGGCCACAAAAAGACGGCTCGGTGCATGCATTGTCGACGATAGACTTGCTGACGCTGACGGCGCGCCTCGGCATTCCGTGGCAACCGGAGACCGATGTGCACACGCTCGGCGGCTTGCTCTCTTCGCACCTCGAACGCATTCCGCAAAAAGGCGACGTCATCACCTGGCACGGCTACCGCGTCGAAGTCCTCTCCGCTACCAGCACCCGGGCAGAGGTCGTGAGTCTCGAACGCATAGCAGAAGGCGAGCGGGCTCCGTCCGACCGATAAGACTCTTTTGCAGGAAATTCAGTCGATATTGACGAAGTTCTGACACGAGATCATAGCGTCGCTGCGCGGATAAGCGGCACCTGTGGTCGCGGCCTGGGTTAGGATAGCCACTTATTCCCAATCGCTGTCCGGGAATGCATCGCTGCTGACCGATCCCGCAGATGCCGGGAGTGAGACATAAGTGCAGACAATTACACCTGATGCGCATGGTTTCGCCGTACTGATTCTCACCGTCGTGGCGTTGTTCTTGTTCACCCGCGACCGTTTGCCACTCGAGACCTCGAGCCTGATCGTCCTGACACTGCTGCTCGCGGGCTTCCAAATGTTCCCGTACGAGCGCGGCGGCGTTTCGATCAACGCCGTGGATTTCTTCCTCGGTTTCGGCAACGAGGCGCTGGTGGCCGTTTGCGCACTCATGATCGTCGGCAAATCGCTCGAGACCACGGGCGCGCTGTTGCCGCTAGCGACGCTCGTGAGTCGCGCCTGGTCCGCCCGTCCGCTCCTCGCATTGATCGTCACGCTCGCCTCCGCCGCGACGCTGAGTGCATTCGTCAACAACACGCCTATCGTCGTGCTGCTGCTGCCGATACTGATCGGCGTATCGATGCGTGCCAAGTTCCCGGTTTCCGACGTCTTGCTGCCGATGGGCCTGGCCACGATCATCGGCGGAACCGCAACCACGATCGGCACCTCGACCAATCTGCTCGTCGTCGGCATTGCCAAGGATCTGGGACTGGCGCCCTTCGGCATGTTCGATTTCGCCTTGCCCGTGGTCATCGTCGGCTGCGCCGGCATCCTGTTCCTGTGGCTCGTGGCGCCGAAGCTGCTACCGGAACGCACGCTGCCGATGCAGGACATGTCGCCGCGGGTTTTCAACGCCCAGCTCTTCATTTCGGAAGACAGTTTTGCGAACGGGAAAACCCTGGCCGAAGTGCGTACTAAGACCGGCGGCGAGATGCGCGTCGACCGCATTCAGCGCACCGAAACCCTGTTCGTCGCAAAGCTTCCCTCGGTCGTTCTGCAACCGGGCGATCGCCTTTTCGTCAAGGATTCCCCGGAGAATCTGAAGCGTTTCGAAAACCTGCTCGGCGCCACCCTGTACAACGTCGCCGACAGCGAACATCCCGTGGACGAAGACACGCCGCTCGAGGCCGCGGATCAGCACCTCGCGGAGATCGTCGTGACGCGAGACTCGTTCCTCGACCGACGCACGCTGGGCACGACGCGTCTCGCGAGAGGCTACGGCCTGTTGCCGCTCGCGATACACCGTGCACGTGCGCCGGGCCAACAGGTGACCGGCGACTTCAATACGATTCGCCTGCGTGCCGGCGACGTGCTGCTGGTGCAGGGCAGCCGCAAATCACTCAATATGTTGAAAGCCCGCGGCGATGTAATGGTGCTGGACGGCTCGAGCGAATTGCCGCGAACGCACCGGGCCACGCGGGCGCTGTTGGTCATGGCATTCGTGATCATCGCGGCGGCGACGGGATTCATGCCGATCGCGATCAGCGCGGTGATCGGTGTCGGATTGCTGTTTGCCTGTGGCTGCCTTGATTGGCGCCGGGCTGCGGAGGGACTGTCGACGCAGGTCATTATGATCATCGTCGCCAGCCTGGCGCTGGGTAAGGCCCTCGTGGAAACCGGCATGGCTGACTATATTGCAAACGGCTATGCCGGACTGGTGTCCGGCCTGCCGGTGCCGTTGATCCTGAGTTCGCTGATCCTGATTCTCGCCATCCTGACCAACATCGTGTCCAACAACGCGGCCGCCGTCATCGGGACGCCGATCGCGGTCGGCATCGCCTCGCACCTCAATGCCGACCCGATTCCGTTCGTGCTCGCGGTATTGTTCGGCGCAAACATGAGTTTCGCAACGCCGTTCGGCTACAAGACCAATCTCCTGATCCTGAGCGCCGGCGGCTACAAGTTCTCGGATTTTGTCAGGGTCGGCATTCCATTGACGGTGATCGTCTGGATCGGCTTCTCGATCGTGCTGCCGATCTGGTACGGGATCTAGCGACCCGAGGGTTGTTATTGAATGCCGCTACCCGGAGCGCCGGCTCCCGACTCAGGTCTCGCGGACGATGAGTTCGGTCTTGATCGTGGATGATCTGGCCGGCAAGCCGTCCAGCATGTGCATCAGATTCGAAACCAGCAGTCGCCCCGCCTGGTAGATGTCCTGCCGGATCGTAGTCACCGGCGGGCTGAAATAAGCGGCCGACGGAATGTCGTTGTAGCCGACAACCGATACCTGGCCCGGAACATCGAGCCCGGCGGCGCGAAACGCGTGGATGAAGGCCATCGCAGCGGTGTCGCTGAAGGCAAAAACCGCATCGGGTGGTTCACGTGTGGCAGCCAGAAAATTGCTGGCGGCTTCAAACGCGGATTCGTAGGAGAAGCTGCCCAATACCACGTCATTGAACGAGACCTCGTTCCCCATCTCCTCGACCACTTTTTGCAGGCCGGCGCGGCGCTGGTAGATCTCTCTGAACGACGTATCGCCGACGAAAAGCAGCCGCCTGCGTCCCTTTGCGAGCAGGTACTTGCCGGCGAGCTTCCCGCCCAGGTAATTGTCGCTGCCCACGACGCAGTACGGCGTCTCGCTGGTCCCGTCACCCCAGACGACGAAAGGCGCACCGCTGCGCGCCAGCTCGCCCAGCATGTCCTCGCGGTGCCCCTGCCCCAGCACGATGAGACCGTCGGCGCCTCTCGATGACAGGATGTGCCTGAACGAATCGACGTCGTTGTGATTCGGCGCACAAAGCAGCAGATCCTGGCTGCGCTCGCCGAGCGCCTCGGACACGCCGGCCAGGAGATCGAAGATGAATGGGTCGGAAATGTGATTTTCTTTGTGCGACCTGAAATCGAGCGACACGGCGACGGTATTGGTTCGCTTGTGGCGCAGTTTCTGCGCGTTGCGATTGACCGCGTAACCGTGCTTGCGCGCGACCGAGAGGATGTGATCCTTCGTGTCCTGCTTGACGAGCGGGCTGTCACTCAAGGCGCGCGAAACCGTCGGCTTCGACACCTTGGCGAGTTTCGCCACGTCGTCCATCGTGATTACCCGTTTTGACGTCATATGCGCGTTCGGTGAGGACGAAAGTCCGCTTGCAGGCTGCACGCGAAAGGCTTGTTTCGCGTTGCTACGGCAGCTCCCGTCTCAGGCCCCAGTTTCATTTTTAAGTCTTTCTTATTGCAAGCGATTATAGATTTTCGTGAAATCCATTTCAAAACAATTGAAATGCATTTCATTTGGGTGTAGCGTCGGGCCACTGCAGGGAAGTTTCGGGGGAGATGTTCAGCGGCTCGAGGGCCGTTTCGCTTGGCCTTGCCAGTGTCCCTTCTATACCCCCCGAATTCATCGCGGAGCGTGGCGCTTCCCTGTCTGATAATTCCGAGTTGACGGGGGAGTGTAATGAGCAGAAAAACTTTCAACGCTGGTTATTTTTTCGGTACAGCTGCGCTGGCAGCCATACTTGCATTAGCGCCTGACAGCGCAACGCTGGCGCAGGATGACGAGGTGATCGAGGAAATCATCACCATCGGCACACCGGGCGGCGCTGGTATCCGGAAGCGCGATGTTTCCTTCGCGATCACCGTGCTGGATGAAGGCGAGATCGAAAAATTTTCTCCCAAGAGTACCGCTGATCTTCTCAAAGCCGTGCCGGGCGTATGGGTCGAAAGCTCCGGCGGCGTCTCCGGTGCCAACATTGACGTGCGTGGCCTGCCCGGCGGCGGCGATGCGCCGTTCGTCACCCTGACGATCAACGGCACACCGCTGTACGGAACGGAATCACTGTCCTTCTTCGAGCAATCGACGATTTTCAGAATCGATGAAACGATTGCCAATGTCGAAGGATTGCGCGGCGGACCGGGCGCCGTGTTCGGCAAGGGCGAGCCCGGCCTGACCGTGAATTTCAACCTGAAACGCGGACACGAGGACACCGAAGGACGCGTCAAGTACACGGTATCTGACTACGAGATGCAGCGCATCGACGGCGTGCTGAGCGGCCAGCTCGCCGAAGACCTGTATTACATGATCGGCGGTTACGTACAGTCATCGCCTGGTATTCGCGATGCGCAATTCACGTCCGAGGAAGGTCATCAGTTCACGATCAATTTGACCAGGGAATTCGACCAGGGCGAAATCAACCTGTTTACCCGCATCACCGACGACCACGGGCAGTGGTACCTGCCGTTCTGTCAGAACTGTGGTCACGATCTGGGCAACTTCTCTCAGCTCGGTACGGCCACGCGCGGCCGCGAACTCCAGATCAGCGCCAGCGGCGACACCCAGGTGTTCGACTTCGCCAACGGTCGCGGCTGGGACGGCTACGTGACCGGCGCCAACATCGAGTTCGACTTCGGCGACGGCTGGGTGCTGCGAGACAACGTCGGTCTGACTTCAGGCAATGCCGACACCTTCGGCTTTGTGCCTTCCGGGCCTGCCATTACGGTCGCCGCTCTGGAGATGATCACCGGTCCGGGCACTGCGGTGACGGCCGGGGGTGTGGACCTAGGCGATAGCGACTTCGTGCAGACCTACGGACACTGGGTGGTGTTCAAGGATCTCAGGTCATTCACCAACGACCTCAGCATCAACAAGGAATTCGTCGGCGGTCACGATGTGACCTTCGGTATTTATCAGTCGAGTTTCTCGTCCGACGATTTCTGGACTCTCGGCAATCCGGTCCCGGTGCACAATATCGCGCATGGCGATTTTCTCGATTCGTCAATCACGCCGGCCGATATAGCCGCAGCCGGCGGCGATGCGGGGTTCATGTTCGGGCTGGCCTCGGCGGGTGACGCGCGCACCACGGCCTTTTATCTCGCCGATTCCTGGCAGGTCAACGATGCGTTCCGCATCGATGCCGGCCTCCGGTTCGAAGAAATCGAGCTCGAGTACATCCTCGATACCGGTCCGGGTTATCCGGATGGCACGCGCGATCTGGCAACGAGTCTCGACGACGATGACACCGCGTGGACGCTCGGCGTCAACTGGGACTTCAACGAAGAGCTCGGCTTCTTTGGCCGCGTCGCACAAGGGTATGTATTCCCGCATTTCGACAACGTGCGCGAGGGGCGGCTGGAAGTTAACGATGTCGATCAGATCGAATTCGGCGTGAAGTTCGTGTCGGATGTCTTCGATGTCTTTGCGACCGCGTTCTTCAATACCTTTGACGCCAGTGCCGGAGTGGTCGGCGGCGGCCCGGCACCAGAGATTTTCGAAACCGAAGCGTTCGGCATTGAAATCGATGCGACCGCGTCGTTCGGCCTGTTCAATCTTGGCCTGAGCGGCGTGTTTCAGGATACGGAGATCACGGAATCGTTGAACCCGGATCCGATGAACCCCGGCATGTTCATACAAAGCGGCAACAAGGGTAACAAGGTGCTGCGGCAACCGGACTTCCAGTTCCGCATTACGCCGAGCTTCGACTTCGAAGTGGGCCAGTGGTTCGGCACCGTATACGGCGCGTTGACCCTGGTCGATGATCGCTTTGGCGATAACGCGAATGTGCAGCCGCTGCCAAGTTACGAAAAGGTCGATGTGGGCGTGATTTTGACGTCTGACGCCGGCTTCTTCGTGCAACTTCACGGCGATAATATCGGCGATTCGGACGGCCTGACGGAAGGCGATCCCCGTAGCACGAGCCCCGGGGCATTAATCGCAAGGCCAATTCTGGGACGATCGGTGAACTTCAGCATCGGCTATGATTTCTAGCGTTGTGATTTCGGTGCCGAATGGCGGCTTTGTAATGTTACATGCGCTCGCATTCAGCGCCGGACTCGCATGCTGAATGGGCAGATGCTAAAGAAGGTGTCGTCCGGACCGGGCAGATCGAGTAAGCGCGGTCTGTCCGGTCCGCACCGTCAACAACAATAAACGAAAAACGTAACGCCGCATCGCGCGCGTTGGCGCCCGAGCCGCATTCTCCGGGTATAGTTCCTTAACCGATCGATCGGGATTCGCTCATGAGTCAGTGGCGCATAAAACTATCGTTGTTCATCAACTACTTCGTGTTCGCAATCCTGCTCAACAGCGTCGGGACAGTCATCCTGCAGGTGCAGCGCAGTTACGGCGTGACCGAGTCCGCCGCTAGTATTCTCGAAGCGTTCAAGGATCTGCCGATCGCGATCACGTCTTTCATCATCGCATCGTTCATTGCGCGCATCGGCTACAAGCGCAGCATGCTTCTCGCCCTGGGTTTTATCGGTCTGGCCTGCCTCGCCATGCCGCAGGTGCCAACGTTCTGGATGACGAAGCTGATTTTTGCCGCGACCGGGGTCGGATTCGCCCTCGTCAAGGTGTCGGTATTCGCGACGCTCGGACTCGTGACCAATGATCGGAAAGAACACGTCAGCCTGATGAATTTCCTCGAGTCGTTTTTCATGGTGGGGGTGTTGTCCGGCTACTTCATATTCAGCGCATTCGTCGATGATCAAAACCCGGCATCGACGAGCTGGCTGAACGTGTACTACGTGCTGGCGCTCATGTCCTTTTGTGCATTTGCGCTGCTTTTGTCTGCAAATCTCGACGAATCGCGAGTCGCGCCGACCGGCAGCCGGTCACCCGGCGAGGATTTCGTCGACATGATCAGCCTGGTGATAAAGCCGCTGGTGCTGATATTCGTCGTCTGCGCATTCCTTTACGTCCTGATTGAACAGAGCATCATGACCTGGCTGCCGACGTTCAACAGTTCGATCCTCGAGCTACCGGCTTCATTGAGCATTCAGATGACCAGCATTCTCGCGCTGTCCACGGCGCTGGGGCGATTCATCGCCGGCGTCGTGCTCAGAAAGTTGAACTGGTTCAAAGTACTGGCCGCCGGCCTTACGCTCGCGGCCATACTGGTGCTGGTGGTGCTGCCGCTGGCAGAGCAGTCCGGCGGCCGTGAGATCACGAGTTGGCTCAACGCACCCGTCGCCGCTTTCATTTTTCCTTTGATCGGACTTTGTATCGCACCGGTATACCCGGCGATCAATTCGGTCGTACTTTCGTCGCTGCCGCCACAACAACATGCGCCGATGGCGGGTCTGATTGTCGTGTTCTCTGCATTGGGCGGGACGACGGGTTCGATCATCACCGGCAACCTGTTCGAAGCATTCGGAGGAATTACGGCGTTCTACTTTTCCCTGATCCCTGTGTCTGTCTTGCTGCTCGCTCTATACCTGTTCAAGCGCAGCACGGACGGATCGTCGGCACCGTCCGACGAGGAATTGGCGGTCCAGTCATCGCGCTAGGGTTCGAGACGATGTCCAAGTCATGACATAACCAGAGCTTTCGCGGCGAGTACAACGAATGATTCCACGGAACACGCCAGATACGATTTACGCCGAACTTTTCGAGGCGGTGCAGACCGGGCATGTCTTTCCGGATTCGAAGACGTTCGTGGATGCGATCCCCAGGCACGACCCAAATTCGATACTTGTCTCGTATCGCAAGAATGGACACAAGCGCGATTTCGACCTGGCGAACTTCGTTGCCGATCATTTTGAATTACCGCGGTGCGAAGAGGCGGAAGCCCTGCCCGACCTGCAACGCCCGGTACGTGAGCACATCGAATTGCTTTGGGACGTTCTGACGCGGGCGGCGGACACCGACAATCCCGATTCATCCCTTATCTCGTTGCCGAAGCCGTATATCGTGCCGGGTGGCCGATTCCGCGAAATCTATTACTGGGATAGTTATTTCACGATGCTGGGCCTGGCCGATGCCGCGCGCCACGACGCGATCGAGGATATGGTCGAGAATTTCGCCTTTTTGGTCGACGAGATCGGTTTCATCCCGAACGGCAATCGCACCTACTTCTGCAGCCGGTCGCAGCCGCCGTTTTTTGTATTGATGGTCGAGTTACTCGCCGAGGTGCGCAATGACCCGGATCTCGTTCAGAAATACTTGCCGCAGTTGCGGCTCGAGTACGAGTTCTGGATGAAGGGCGCCGATACGCTTGACGAGGATCGAAGCGTGACGGCCCGGGTGATCAAAGTCGGGGACGGGTTTCTGAACCGCTATTGGGACGACCGCGATGATCCCCGGCCCGAGAGCTATGCCGAGGATAGCGAGCACGCTGCAAGATCGGGACGCGACGCGCGCGAGTTTTACCGCAACATTCGCGCCGCCTGTGAATCCGGCTGGGATTTTTCATCACGCTGGCTCGACCGGACGGAAACACTGGAATCCATTCGTGTCACCAAAATCATTCCGGTCGACCTCAACGCCTTGCTTTACAGGCTGGAAACCGTACTGGCCAACGGCTACGAAAGAGCTGGTGACACGGGTCTTGCCGGTTTTTTCAGCGGCAGGGCCGATCGTCGTCGCGATCTGCTGCAAACCCTGTTCTTTGACGATGAGGCGGGGTTTTTCGTCGACCTCGATTACCCGGACCTCGAGCCGACCGGCGTGCGATCGCTGGCCGCCGCCTATCCGTTGTTCCTCGAGATCGCATCGCCAGATCAGGCCGCAGGTGTCGCCGCTTTGCTACGGGATCGGTTCCTGGCGCCCGGCGGATGGGTGACGACGTTACACGCGTCCGGAGAGCAGTGGGACAAGCCGAACGGCTGGGCGCCGCTGCAATGGATCGTGTTCAAGGGGCTGGGCAATTATGGCTTCGCGGATCAAGCCGATGTCGGGGCAGAGCGATGGGTGCAGAACAACTTAAATGTATATAAGCAGACAGGGAGACTCCTGGAAAAATACGATGTCGAGCACATCGGTGAACTGGCGACGGGAGGCGAGTATGCCGTGCAGGACGGATTCGGCTGGACCAATGCGGTACTGCTCAGGTTCATGAACCACCTGGCGATCGACTGACAATGCATGCACGCAGCTTCGCATCGAAAATGAAGAATCACTGTGTTCCTCTCATATTGTCGATGGTTTGCCTGATTTCCTGCACCAGGGATCACGAGCCACTCGAACCGGGTGCGAACGACGACTCGGATGTGTCGCCGCTCATCGATGGCGAAATTCTGGATTTTTCCATTCGCGAGGGACGGATTTACAACCATTTCTTTCGCCGCGGACCGGTGTCCGCGCACACCGTATTGACATCGGGCAACCAGCCTCGCCTGGTCGTTGCGTTTCCCGCCGGCAACAGCGGCGTCAGCCTCTGGTTCGAACCCGGCGCAGCGGATACCTACTGGCAAACCGTCGATACGATCCAGGCAGTGAGCGAACGCAATGCCGACGGCGAGCCGCTCTTCGGCATTCTGTCCGAGATCACCGTTGAAACGACGGAGCTGATCGTGGATCAGGCCGTGCTTAGCAACATACGCGTGATCCGCGACTACTTGCATACCGGCGATGTGACCGACGCCATTCGAAGCGAGGTATCGGTCGACGGCCGGATAGCAAGCTGGTATCGCGATCGCATCGATGGTCGTGGCGGATACGCGCTGACCGTCGAAGTCCTCGACGGTGAACTGGTCGCTACAGCGGGCGCGCCCGTTACTTTCAGGGCGCCCGCCGATCGCGTTTTGCGCCTGCGTGTCCGGGCACTAACCGGCGATCGGCCGCTGACACCGATCCGCACCAGCGAACTGGTGACCGCCGAGGCAGCCGATGACCCGGTAGCCAGAAAGATCCTGGCATTTCTCAGCTACGAGGAAAAGCTTCTCGCCGGATCGTGGCGGTTCTTAACCTATTTTGGCCGGGACACGTTATTGTCCATTCGCCTGTTGATGCCGGTCCTGACGGCGGCCACGATCGAGGCCGGCATCGGGTCCGTTCTGGTGCGCCTGAACGAACACGGTGAGGTGGCACACGAAGAGGACATCGGTGAGTTTGCGCTGCTGCGGCGCGGCGCCGACGGACCGGAAGCCAGTGACGATCCGCTGTATGACTATCACATGGTCGATGACGACTACCTGCTGGCCCCGATAGCCGCACGATACCTGCTGGAGCACCCGGATGGACGATCGCGTGCGGCAGCGTTCCTGAAGCAGCGCACAGCTCGTGGCATGACCTACGGCGAAGCCCTCGTCAGCAACCTGCGATTCGTCTACGACTCGGCCCGGCCGTTTGCAGAGGACCCGGGGCCGAGTACCCTGATTAAACTCAAGCAGGGTTCGCCGGCGGGCCAATGGCGCGACAGCCGCGAGGGACTCGGAAACGGGCGGATCGCCTACGACGTGAATGCCGTGTTCGTGCCTGCGGCATTGTCGGCGATTGCCCGATTGCGTGCGAGCGGCCTGTTGGCCGGATACTTGGCGCCCGGCGATAGCTTCGCGGATGCTGCGGCAATGGCAGGAACTTGGAGAGAAGAAGCGCCCCCCTTGTTTGCCGTGAACATCAGCTACGCGCAGGCCCGGCGCGATGTTGCCGGGTACGCCGCGCAACTCGCGATATTCGATCAGGAAGCCATGGCATCACTGCCGGACGGACAGGGATACATCACCTTTAATGCGGTTTCGCTTGATGCACAGGGACACGCAATTCCCGTCCTCCATTCGGATGACGGATTTGCCCTGCTGTTCACTGAACCGTTGCCGGCAGAACTCGATCGTCTGGCAACGAACTTGTTTCGACCATTTCCGGCAGGCCTCGTTACACCGGTCGGGCTTGTCGTCGCCAACCCGGTGTTTGCACCGGAAGCGCAGCGACGCCTCTTTACCAGCAATCATTACCACGGCACGGTCGTGTGGTCATGGCAGCAGGCCCTGCTGGCAGCCGGGCTCGAGCGTCAGTTGCGTCGCAATGACTTACCCGCAACCACGAGGCAGTTATTGATCGACGCACGGCGCAAACTCTGGCAAGTGATATCGTCGACTGACGCGGTCAGGAATTCCGAGCTCTGGTCCTGGTCCTATGCGAAGGGACAATATAGCCTCGAACCATTCGGTCAGCGCTCGGACGATGAGACTGAATCCAATGCGGCACAATTGTGGAGCACCGTCTACCTGGCCATCGCTGAGCCATAACCGGCAGGAATTACGCGTCAGCTCGATTTCGGACGTATTAACGTCTCAATCATGCCGTTTTCAAATAAGATACTCAGATTCCAGTCGATGGAGTCGGGCACGACGCCGGCATCGACCTGGACGAGGCGAAGCTGCGCGCCAATACGGACGAAGTCTCGCGGCGCCGGGCAAACTACCTCAACGACCCGGACCCCAAGTTTGTCACCTACGGTCCGAAAACCCGGCGCGAATTCCTGACGCTCAAGCGATGGGAAAGCTGACGGCCTAGAAAGGAATTCGCTCCTCGACGATCTGCCACTGGCTGTCGACGACCTGGTACAGGTACAGGTAGTCGCCGCCCTGGTGTTTCGTCGGGCTGAACGTCAGGGTCGGCCCGCCGAATGGATCCTCGTAATTCTCGATGCTTTCCAGCGCGGCCAGCACTTTTTCCGTCGTCAGGTCGGGACCCGCTGCTTCGAGCGCGCGCACCGTCAGATCGGCGATCACATAGCCGATGATCGATTGCGCCGCGGGCTCCTCGCGGTAGGCCTTCTTGTAGCGCGCGTACCAGTCTGCGACCCAGCTGCCGGGCTCGGCCTCCTTGAATGGCGGCACGTAAAAGGATGCCACCGCATAGAGACCTTCGGTGCGCATATCGCTGGCCTGGGCGACCTCGGGCACGTAAGACACCATGTTACCGAGTATCGGTGCGTCCCAGCCGGCATCTCGCGCGGCTGAGTAAATAAGTATGGTGTCGCGAATGAGCGGGCCGAGGACCAATAGCTCGCAGCCCGAATTCTTGATCGCCGCCACCGTCCCCACGAAATCCGTCTCCGCAGCCTTGTGATGGCCAACATAGGCGACCTTGAGCTTGAGTTCCTCGGTCGCCATGTTGAAGCCGACTTCGGCCTCGTGGCCGTAGTCACTGGCCAGGCCCTGAAAGCAGACCGACTCGAGGCCGTGTTTTTCGACCATGTATTTGATGCCGGCGCGCGCCTGGTCGCGATAACTCACGAAATAACTGAATTTCATCGGATGCAGCGGCTCGTACATCTGCACGCCGGCCGTGATCGGAAACAGGTTTGGCACGCCGGCCTCGAACATGCGCGGCATGATCGCGATGTTCATCGGTGTACCGAGCGCGCCGACCATCAAAAAGATGTTGTCGACATTTAACAGCTTGTTCGCGGCCTTGACGGCGACGGGTACCTGGTACTGCGTGTCCTCGACGACGAACCTGATCTTGCGACCGTGAATGCCGCCCGCGGCATTGACTTCGTCGAATCGCATGCGCTGGCCATTGACGGCCGGAACGCCCCAGATCGCGACGTTGCTCGACAGGTCGGTGTACGCACCGAGCGTGATCGTGTCGGCCGTAACGCCGCGCGGCAGGTCGGCCGACGCACCCTCGCCTTCGCCTGCGCCGCCGCATCCGGCAAGTACGAACATCGTTGCGATCGCTAACTTTCTCATCTGGTTCCCCCTCTCTGGATTCCTAACTTGCATACATCGCGCTGATGAGATCCTGGTATTTGTTGCTGACGAAACTGCGTTTCAATTTCATTGTCGGCGTCAGCTCCTCGTCCTCCGCCGTAAGCAGTACGTCGATCAGGCGGAATTTCTTGACCCGCTCGACTGACGAGAAATCCTTGTTGACGCGCTCCACTTCCTTGCTGATCAATTCGATGATCTCCGGTCGCGCGCACAGCGATCGATAGTCGGTAAACGGTATCGAATGTGTCTGCGCGTAGTGCTCGACGTTCTCCTGGTCGATCATGATCAGGCAAGTCAGGTATTTTCGCTTGTCGCCGATCACGACGGCATCCGAAATATACGGCGAGAATTTTAACTCGTTTTCCATTACCGACGGCGTGATGTTCTTACCACCGGCGGTGATGATGATGTCTTTGAGGCGATCGGTAATCGTCAGGTAGCCTTCCTGATCCAGCTCGCCCACATCACCGGTGTGCACCCAGCCGTCGACGATCGTCTCGGCGGTCTTGTCGGGTAGATTGAGGTAACCATCGAACTGGCCTTTCGAGCGCGCGATGATTTCGCCGTTTTCCGCGATCCTCACGTCGGTACCGGGAATTGGCTTGCCGACCTTGCCCTGCCGAAAAACGCCCTTGCGCGTGGTCGTGATGATGCCGATCTCGGTCTGCCCCCAGAGTTCGTCGATCGCGAGCCCGATCGCCAGGTACCATCTCAGGAGCGCCGGCGAAATCGGCGCCGCGCCGGTACAGGCCGAATGCGCCCGGTCGAGCCCGAGCAGTTTCTTGATACTGCGGAACACGAAGCGATCGGCGACGGCGAACAGCTCGTCGTCGAGCAGCGTCAGTTCCTGCCCGGCGATGAGCTTGTCCGCGCGACGCATCCCGGCCGACAGCGCAAGCTGATATGCCTTTTGTCCGATCCAAGTCGCCTCCGACATTGCGGTGGTGACGCGGGAATAGAATTTTTCCCACACTCGCGGCACCGCGAATACGTAAGTTGGCGACAACTCCTGCAGATTCTGCGCGACCGTCTCGGGGCTCTCGGAGAGATTCAGCGTTGTTCCCTGCTTCAATCCCAACCATGCCGAGAAAATACGCTCGGCGACGTGGCACAGTGGCAGGTAAGTCAGTATCTCGTCGTCCCCGGTCAGCCGTATGAAGTCGGGCGCCAGCTTCATCTGGAACATGATGTAGCGCTGCGACAGCATCGCGCCTTTCGGCAGGCCGGTCGTGCCCGACGTGTAAACGAGCGCGGCCAGGTCATCGCCACTGCCCGCTTCCGCAATTTGCTCGATCAGGCCCGCGTTACGTTCGCCGAATGCGCGTCCGAATTCGAACAGTTTCTGAAGCGGCGCGACCTTGTCGTGCTCGAAGCCGCGCAATCCGCGCCAGTCGAATACGTGGACTTGTTCGATATGCGGGACCGATGTTTCGATCTCGAGGTACTTGTCGAGCTGTTCCTCGTCCTCGACGAAAAGAAAACGGCAGTTCGAATCCGTCAGCGCGTGCTCGACCTGGCGTGCCTGGTAGGTCGGGTAAATGCCGTTGACGACGCCGCCCGCGAGCATGGCGCCGACGTCGGTCCACAGCCATTCGCGGCAGTCCTCGCTCTGTATGGAGACGACGTCGCCGCGTACGAGACCCAGTGACAGCAGGCCGTGCGCGATCTCGAACGCGCGTGCACGATAGTCGTTCCACGAATAGCTCTGCCAGATACCGAATTCCTTTTCGCGCATCGCAATGCGATCGCCCCGCTCCGCCGATGTCTTGAGGAAGAGTTTCGGCAGCGTGTCGCATCCTTCGATCGTGATCGCTTCATCATTCATCGCCAGGTCTTTCTCTTCTTCCAGCGCCTGCGGCCCCGGACGCCGACCTCCTTCTTGCCGAGATAGAACTCCTTGATGTCCTCGCTCTCCATCAGGTGATCCGACGGCCCGTCCATGACCATGCCGCCGACCTCCATGACGTAGCCGCGCTGCGAGATTCTGAGCGCCACGTTCGCATTTTGTTCCACCAGCAGGATGGTCAGGCCCTGCTCGCGATTGAGTCGCGTGATGATATCGAATATCTCGCTCACGAGAGTCGGTGACAGGCCGAGCGACGGCTCGTCGAGCAACAGGAGCTTCGGCCGCGCCATGAAGCCGCGGGCGATTGCGAGCATCTGTTGCTGGCCGCCCGAGAGGTAACAGGCCATCCTGTCGTGCAGACTCTTGAGCGGCGGAAAGTAATCGAAAACCGTTTCGAGGTCCTCCGCGACCTGTCGCCGGTCGCGGCGATTGTAGGCGCCCATCGCCAGGTTTTCGCCCGCCGTCAGGAACGGGAACACCTCCCTGCCTTCAGGGACGTGCGCTATTCCCTGGCGCGCAACCCAGTCCGGGTCCCTGCACTGGATCTCCCTGCCCTCGAACAGCACCTGACCCTTGTTGGAATCGAGTGCGCCGCACGCGGTCTTCAAGAGCGTCGTCTTGCCCGCGCCGTTCGCGCCGAGCACGGTGACGATCTCGCGCTCGTTCACGACCAGGCTCACGCCGCGAATAGCCATGATTGGCCCGTAATAGGTCTCGACATTTCTGAGTTCGAGCACCGGTGCGCTCATGCAGCCACTCCGAGATAGGCTTCCTGCACTTCCCTGTTTTCCCGGATTTCGTCGGGTGTGCCGATGGCAATGAGCTTGCCGTCGTTAATTGCCATGACGCGATCAGCAACCCTGCCGACCAGATTCATGTCGTGTTCCACCATGACCAGCGTCACGCCGAGATCGTGCTTGATGTCCTCGAGCCAGAACGACACGTCGTCGGTCTCTTCGTTGTTCAATCCCGATGCGGGTTCGTCGAGCAAAAGGAGCGTCGGTTCGGCACACAATGCCCGCGCGAGTTCGACGTTCTTGCGCGCGCCGTACGGCAGGTCCGAAATGCGCTGGTCCCGGTAACGCTCGATTTCCATCAGGTCGATGATGTCCTCGACCTTGCGACGATGTTTGAGCTCGCGACTGCGCACACCGGGGGTGAACAGGAAATTACTGAAGGGGTTTGCGCGCATGTGGCTGTGGCGTCCGACGAGCAGGTTCTGCAACACCGTTGCCTGCTCGAAGAGCTCGATGTTCTGAAAGGTTCGGCCGATGCCCGCGTGCACGACGCGGTGCGCCGGCAGCTTCAGAAGATCCTGTTCGCCGTAGTGAATCGAGCCTGCGGTCGGTTCGTACAGCCTGCTGATCAGGTTGAAGATCGTGCTCTTGCCGGCGCCATTGGGGCCGATGATGGCGAACACCTCGCCCGGCTCGACATCGAAGGACACGTCCTCGACCGCGTGCACGCCACCGAATTCGATAGACAGGTTCCTGACCGACAGTCGCTTTGCAACCCTCATCGCATGCGCTCCGTTTTGAGATAGGACTTCTGCCGCACGAAAGAAGACTTGCGGTAGTAGGGAAAAGTCTCGAAAAAGAAACGCAGTTTCTGCCAGCGGCCATTCAGTCCTGCGGGCTCGAACACGATGACCAATACGATGATCAGTCCGAACAGGCCGGGTTCGATGCCGGCCTGGCGACCGATCGCCGGTGGCAGGACATCCCTCAGGAAACTCAGGGCAACGGGCAGGATGGAAACGAAAATCGCCCCGAAGATTGCGCCCAGGATACTGCCGAGCCCGCCGACGACGATCATGAGCAACAACTTCAGGGATTCGAGCACGCCAAAAACGTCCGGCGCAAGATAAGTGAGGTGGTGCGCGAGCAGCGCGCCGGCCAGCCCGGTTATCGCCGCGCTGACGCCGAATGCCTGAATTTTCACCCACTCCACGTTGACGCCCAGGCTGCGTGCCGAGAGCTCCGAGTCCCTGACGGCGACGAACGACCGTCCCGTCGGCGAGCGGAACAGGTTCGCCGCTCCCCAGACGACGACGAGTGCCAGCACGAGGTCGACGAGGTATTGTTGCCAGGCGGCACTCAATGCCACGCCGAAGATCTTGAGGCCCGGCACGACGAGCCCGGCGTGCCCGCCGGTGACGCTCGTCCATTCGCCGAAAACGGTCTCGATCAGGATACCGAAAGCGAGCGTCGCGATCGCGAGGTAGAAGCCATGCATCTTCGATGCCGAACGCCCGATGGCCATGCCGACGAGCCCCGACAGGATCACCGACGCCGGAATCGACAGGCTAAAGGGCACGCCGTGACTCATCAGTATCGAGTGGCAGTAAGCCCCTATTCCCAAAAACCCCGCGTGGCCGAAACTGACCTGGCCCGTGTGCCCGGTCAGGATCATCAGCCCCACGCCGGCGATCACGTACACGAGCAGCAGGCCGAGTTCGGCGAGGTAGTAATCCTGCAGCACGAACGGCGCTAACACGAGGAGTGCGACGACGAGCCCGACGCGCACCTTCTCGCCGGTCTTCGCGAGCAAGCGAATGTCGTCGTTGTAATGTGTCTTGAACAGGAACTGCACGCGTCAAACCTTTTTCTGATAGGTCTGCACGATCAGCCCCTCGGGGCGCACGAATAACACGATCAACATGACGACGTAGGCCGAGACGCCCTTGATACCCGGCAGGTAGAAGTCCGCAAACGGCTCGACAATGCCGATCAGCACGCAGCCCAGGAGCGCGCCGGGAAGTGACCCGAAACCGCCCACGATCGCGCCCGCGAGCGCCTTGATCCCCAGCAACCCGATGGTCGTGTCGACCTGGGTCACCGGCGCCAGCAGGGCGCCGGCGCAGGCAGCGATCATGGCGCCGATCGCCCAGGTGAGCGAGACCAGCCGCTTCACCGGTATTCCCATGTAGTACGCCGCGAGCTGGTTCTGCGATGAGGCCTGCATCGCGATGCCGATCCGGGTGCGCCCGAAGAACAGGTACAGCGCGACGACCAGCAGCAGCGTCGCCACGACGATCGCGACCCGGTCCGTGCCCACGGCTATCGGGCCGATCGCGATATCGCCGTCGAACGGCGTATCGAGCGAGCGCGTGTTCCAGCCGAAGAGCATCCCGGCCAGCGAGCGGAAGATGAAACCGAACGCAACCGTGAGAATGAAAACGCTCGCCTGCGACTCGCCGATGATGCGACGCATGACCTGCGCATCCAGCAGGTAACCGACCACACCGATCGAGAGGCAGCCCAGAAAAAACGACGGCCAGAATCCGAAGCCCGTCGATTCTGCGTACGTCAGCACGGCGAAGGCGCCGAGCATCATGAACTCGCCGTGCGCGAAATTCACGATCTCGGTCGCCTTGTAAATGAGCACGAAACCCAGCGCGATCAGGCCGTACGCGCAGCCCTGCGAGAAGCCAATGATGCCTAAGTGGATCAGGTCATTGATGGGCAGCATGCAGTATCCGTTTTGGTCGTTGTTATATGATCAGCTGCATTCAACCGATCGTATCAGTTCACGCTGATGACCTTGCCCGGGTTCAGTATATTTTTCGGGTCCATCGAGCGTTTCAGAGTCTTCATCAGCGCGATTTCCTCGGGGCTCCTCGAGATCGAAAGATAGGCTTTCTTCTCGAGACCGATGCCGTGCTCGGCAGAAATCGCGCCGGCGTAGGGAATCAGGGACTCGTAAACCTGTGATTCGATCGTCTTCGCGTGCTTCGTCTTGACGCCCTCGCACAGGACGGAAACGTGAATGTTGTTGTCGCCGAGATGTCCGAAAGCCGCCACGACTGCATCCGGGATGTGCACGTGTATGCCCGACATCACTTGCTCGACGTAATCGCCGACATCCTTGACGGGCAGGCTGACATCGAAGTTGTAGCAATCCTTCACGAGCCATTCGACTTCGCCGCGTATGGCCCAGATCTCGTCACGTTCTTTCGCGGATTTTGCGATCACGCCATCCAGGATGAGGTCACTCTCGATCATCTCGCCGAGCACCACCTCGAAGTCCTCGTCGTCTTTTCCGGGTCGCGTGCCCATCGACTCGACGATGGCATACAGGGGATACGCTTTTGCAAACGGCGAACGCAGCTTGCCCTTTGGCTGGGTGACGGTGTCGTAAAAGTCGCGCCACATCACCTCGAACCCGCACAGCGAACTGCCGAGCTTCGATTTCGCCTTGTTCAGGACGGCGACGATCTGTGCATATTCTTCGCAGGCAACCAGCGCGACATTGTGCGTCTGCGGCTTGACGCTCAGGCGAAACACGATCCTCGTGACCAGGCCGAGCACACCTTCGGTGCCGATGAACAGGTGCTTCAGATCGAACCCGGAATTGTTCTTGATGAAGCGATTCATCGACGACAGCACGGTGCCGTCGGCCAGCACGGCCTCCAGGCCGAGCACGGAATCGCGCATCATGCCGTAACGGATGACCTTGGTGCCACCGGCATTGGAGGCGACGTTGCCGCCGAGCATGCAGGTACCGCGCGCGCCGATGTCCACCGGGAAATAGAGGTCCTGCGCATCGGCCGCTTCCTGCGCGGCCTGCATCGTGACCCCGGCCTGTACCGTCATCGTGTGTGCGATCGTGTCGATCTCCTCGATGGCATTCATCTTTTCGAACGACAGGGCGATGTCGTCCGGGGTCGTCGCGCAGCCCTGCACCAGATTCGTCAGCCCGCCGTAAGGCACCACGCTCTGCCCATGTTCGAAACAGGCTTTCATCACGCCGGACACCTCGGCCGTGCTGGCGGGCCGCACCAGCGCCTTGGCCCGGCACGGCTGGTGCGTCTCCCAGGCCGTCGTTCGCTCACGCGCCTCGCTACCGGTCAGGACGTCGGCATCGCCGACGATCTGCCGCAATTCTGAAAGGATGCCGCTGTTCATTGCGCGACCGGGGTCCCGTGCTCTGCCATACGGCTATGCTATCGGCCACGACACCCCGAGACCAAGCGCCGGCGGCAACTTTGGTCTGCGACGGCGCCCCATGCGGGTCCGATTGCGCTATGATTCGCGGTCGCTCCGCCGCATGCGCAAAGAGGAAAAGAGATGCGAGAGATGCTCAAGTTTTACATCGACGGCGAATGGGTGGACCCGGTCGCGCCCAATCCGTTCGACGTCATCAATCCGGCCACCGAGGAAGTCTGCGGACGCATCAGCCTGGGCTCGAAGGCGGACGTCGACAAGGCCGTCGCCGCGGCGAACCGCGCGGCGCCGTCCTACGCGCAGACGAGCCGCGAGGAACGCATCGCCCTGTTGGAAAAACTGCTCGAAATCTTCGAGCGGCGCAACGACGAAGTCGCAACCGTGATCATGGAAGAGATGGGCGCGCCCTGGAAACTCGCGAAATTCGCGCAGGCGCCGAGCGGCTCGCAGCACATCAAGGCGGCGCTCGATGTCCTGAAGGACTTCAAGTTCGAGGAATTCCACGACACGACGATGATCGTCAGGGAACCGATAGGCCCCTGCGCGCTGATCACGCCCTGGAACTGGCCGATGAACCAGATCGCCGTCAAGGTCGCGCCGGCGCTCGCGGCCGGCTGCACCATGGTGTTGAAACCGAGCGAGATCGCGCCGTTCGACGCGATGCTGTTCGCCGAGATGATCGACGAAGCCGGCGTCCCCGCCGGCGTCTTCAACCTGGTGAACGGTGACGGTCCGACCGTGGGCGTCGCGCTGGCCAGCCATCCGGATATCGCGATGGTGTCGTTCACGGGATCGACGCGCGCCGGCATTGCCGTGGCCCAGAATGCCGCCCCGACTGTCAAGCGCGTCGCGCAGGAACTCGGCGGCAAGTCGGCCAACGTCATCCTGGACGACGCGGATTTCGAGAAGGCGGTCGCGCGCGGTGCGAGCGGCTGTTTCGAGAACTCGGGTCAGTCCTGTGACGCGCCGAGCCGCATGCTCGTGCCGAAGGCGCGGCTCGAAGAGGCAGCCGCCATCGCGGCGAAGCGTGCGGAGTCGACCAAGGCCGGCGATCCGCTGGCGGAAGACACGCGCATCGGCCCGGTCGTATCGGAAGCGCAATGGCGGAAGATCCAGGGATTGATACAGAAAGGCATCGACGAGGGCGCGACGCTGGTCGCCGGTGGCCTGGGCCGGCCGGAGGGCCTTACCAGGGGCTACTACGTCAAGCCGACGGTATTCTCGAATGTCAGTAACGACATGACGATCGCGCGCGAGGAGATCTTCGGCCCGGTCCTGTCGATCATTCCCTACGAAGACGAGGACGACGCCGTACGTATCGCGAACGACACCAATTACGGCCTTTCGGGTTACGTCTCCTCGGGCGACCTCGAGCGCGCCCGCAGGATCGCCTCGAGACTGCGAACCGGCATGGTGCATATAAATAATGCGCCGCTCGATTCCTTCGCGCCTTTCGGCGGCTACAAGCAATCGGGCAATGGCCGCGAATGGGGCACGCACGGCATGGAGGAATTTCTCGAACTGAAGTCGGTCTACGGCTACAAGGCGGCGAGCTGAGCGGTCGCCTCGGGGAAAGTCAAGGATAGTTGCAGTTGCGATCGCAGGGCTGGTCGCGTCTGCCCGCCGAACCCATGATCAGAAATCGCATGACTACCATCAGTTTCCGAGGGATCGCACTGGCCTTGTTGCTGGTTGTCGCGATCGCGGCGACCGGCTGCTCCGAGAGCGCGAGGCCACAGGCGACGGGCAAGGGTCGCATCCGCGGCATCAATGCCATCGCAACGACACCGGACATCAATTTCTCGATCGAGGAGCGGCTGCTCGGCACGGTGGGTTACAAGACATCCACCACATTCAATAGCTTCGACGACCTGACCTACAACTTCAATTTCGACCTGTTCCTGCCGACGGCACTCCAAGCGGACCGGATCGCCACGCAGTTCCTCGACGTCATCGCCGACACCGAATACACGGTGGTCCTGACGGGCAGCAATATCGCCACTGCTGCCACCGTGGTGTGGGAAAATTCACTTCAAGAGTGGACGGGATCAGAAACCGTTTTCGAAGTGATGTTCGCCCATGCCGCATCACAGATCGGCGGCCTGGACGTCTATTTCGCGCCGCTTGGAACCGTGCCGGTGCTCGGTCAGGCGATCGGTTCGCTGGCATTCGGCGAGCGCCTGCCGCTCACGGAATTCGCAGAAGACGCGGGCGGATACGAGCTCATACTCACCGCGCCAGGCGATCCGGCGACGATCGTCTTTCAGTCGGCTCCGGTCGGACCGCTCGCCCAGACGCGAATTACGTATGCGATATTCGATCCCGACCCGACGCTCCCGGGTAACCTCGGTGTCAACCGCATCAACGACGGCGGCGCATCGACGCGGATTGCAGACGCCAACTTCCCGTCGCAGGCCCGTGCCTTGCACGCTGCTCTCGGCACGGCGAACTTCGACGGCTACCTCGACAGCGACTTCACCAACGTCGTTTTCTCCGACATCCCCTACCTCGGGCTGTCGCCTTTCGCCGATGCCGCGACCGGGTTACAGCTGCTGACGGTGACGCCGGTCGGCAATCCGGGCGCGACGATTCACGAAGGCGAATTCAACCTGTCGGCCGCATCGCGGAGCACGATCGCACTCGTCGGCCAGCCGGGTACGCTGAGTTACTTCGCGCTGCCCGATAACGCTCGGCCCGTGGAGACCTTTCCCCTCGTGCGGATACTGAATGTGGCTTTCAATCCGGCTGCCACCCTCGACATCTATGTCGAAGATCCCGGGACGCCTATCGATGACGAGTCGCTGCCGCGTTTCATCGGGGTCCCGGCACTGGCATCCACCGGTTATCAGAGCGTGACCGGGGGCGTGCAGGAATTGACCATCACCTTGCGCGCCGAGAAGACGCCGATCGCCGCACCCGTGATCATCGATGTCGCGAACGGCGACCGGGTCGACATGGTCATCGTCGATACCGTGGATCCCGCCGCGGTTGAACTCGTCGTCTTCGAATTCCGGCCGGCACCCTGACTCAGGCCAGGCCCATGAGGGCCGATTCGATTTCCTCGCGCGACATCGCATCGAACGGCAGCTCGAGCAGCTTGCGCACGCGCGCGTCGAGTTCCCGGTAGGCACTCTCGAAGGCTTCGCTGATCGCGTCCGGGGAACCGGTGACCCGTGCCGGATCGGCGATGCTCCAGTGTGCCGTCAGCGGGCGACCCGGCCACGCCGGGCAGGTTTCCCCGGCCGCGTCGTCGCAGACCGTGATGACGACGTCGACTGCCTGCGCGTTTTCTCCGGCGAACACGTCCCAGGATTTGCTCGCGAGGCCGCGTGAGCGCAAGCCATGCTTTTCGAGCGTTTTCAACGCCGCGGGATGGACCTTACCCACGGGGTGGCTGCCCGCGCTGCACGCAGTGAAACTGTTGCCGCCGAGCGTCGCGAGAATCGCCTCGGCGATGATGCTGCGCGCCGAGTTCCCGGTACACAGAAACAGCACCTTGCGCCCGGTCAAGCAGCGTCCCTCGTCATACGCAGCACGCGGTTCGTGACTCGCTGCCGCAGCAGGTGGTGGCGCTGTTCGCCGGTTTTCGAACATCGCGCAATCGATCGTCGCCGTAGGTCGTGATCTCGCCGTGGGTCACGAAGGTCTCCCACGCGACGTCGTCCGGATCGCGCACCCAGGTCTTGGTCGAGGTCGCGTAACAGCAGCGCGCGTTCGCCTCGTCGACGGTTTGCGCCTTTGCATGCTCGAGCCGCGACTGGATCTCTGCGAGCTCGTCCAGGGTCTCCAGCTGCAGGCCGATATGGCTGATGCCGTGCTGACGTGAGCTGCTGGTGCTGATCGAGAAATTGATGCGCGGGTCCTCGAGCATCCATTTCGCATAATCGTTCTTCAGGACCGTCGGCTCGGCGCCGAACAGGGTTGAGTAGAACTTGGTCGACCGACCCAGGTCGGCGACGGCCACGCTGACGTGAAATCTCTTCATCATCGAGTCCTCATGTTCATTAAGAATCAGGCATTGACCGCCAGCGCCTCGACCACCGGCCGGCAGACTTCGCGCTTGCCCGCGCAACAGTCCTCCATGAGAAACAGCACGAGCGCCCCGACGGTGTCGTAGTTGGCGCGATAGCGGATGCTGCGACCCTCGCGACGGGTGGACACCAGATTTGCCTGGTCGAGGAGCTTCAGGTGGCTCGACATCGTGTTCTGGCGCGAGCCCAGCGCCTCGGCGATCTCGCCGGCCGCCAGGCCGTCGGGCCCTGCCTGCACCAGCAGGCGAAAGGCCCACAGACGGGTTTCGTGAGAGAGCGCCGAGAGCGCCTCGAGAGCTGTTTCAACATCCATATATCGAGATTACTCGATATATTGGAAATTATCAATGGCGGCGCGCATCGCCTCCGGCGGCATCATGCGGCGCCAGATGCCGCCGGTATCGCGGTCGAACACGAGATCACCGCTCGCCCTGACGACATGCCAGCTCTGCGCAATGAGCTCGCCGTCGAGCTGGCCGGCCGCCCAGCCTGCGTAACCGAGGAAATACCTGAGTTCGCTGGCATCGACGGCGCCCGCGGGCATTCGTATGTCCGGCGGCACGAGATACACCTCGTCGACGAGGTGCACGGCACCGCGCGGCGGATCTTCCGTGCGGAGCAGTGCGCGCACGCTCGTGATCTGCACCGGCCCGCCCCAGTAGAGCGTGCCCTCGTAGTTTTCGATGCCATCGAGACCCGGCAGGATGTCTGCGGGTTTCGCCTGCATCGGCCGGTTCATGACCAGGCCCTGCGCGCCGCGGGCGTCGTAATGCAACAGCAGGACCACGGTTTCGCGGAAGAACGGGCCGCGCACCTCATTGGTCGCCACCAGGAACATGCCGGCTGCCGGGCGCTCTGCGGTCACGATCACCGGCGCCAGCAGGCTCAGGGTGAGCGCGACAAGGGCTGCGCGTGGCGCCTTCGCGGTGTGCAAAGTGTAGCGGCAGGCAGGCATGATGACCCGACTGACTATAACGGAAAACGTTTTTTCAAGGGATCAGGAGGCGATCGCTTTCTCGACGTAAGACGCGCGGTCGTTGGCGGCTTCCTCTACGCTGATCTCCTTGACGGCATACATCGCGCGGTCCGCTACGCTCACAAGTTGCCACAGCTCGTCGCCATGGTGCGGCATCAGGGCAATCCCGACGCTCGCCGCGCATTCGATCTCCTGACCCTGGATGATGTACGCCTGGCAGGCCGTCTCGACGAGGCGCTCGGCCACCCGTTTTGCGTCCTCGACCGCCACATCCGGCAGGACGATCACGAATTCGTCGCCACCCAGGCGCGCGAGGATGTCCTCTGGCCGCAGGCAGAATTCGAGGCGGTGGCCGAATGCCTTCAGCAGCGCATCGCCTGCATGGTGGCCGAATCGGTCATTGATCGTCTTGAAGTTATTGAGGTCGAGATAGATGACGGCGCCGGTCTCGTAACGACTCAGCGTGGCGTTCGCCTCTTTTTCGAAGCCGCGCCGGTTGAGGACGCCGGTCAGCGGGTCCCGCAATGCATCGGCAAGCGCGCGGGTCTCGTTGCGCTTCCTTTGCGTGATGTCGATCAGCGTTACCGAAAAGTCGCGCCCCACCGGCTCGGCGATAATGCGCAGCCAGATCTCGCCCTCGGTTGTGTCGATCGCGATCTCATAGGCGACGGTGCGCCGCGTGTTGTCTCTGCTGTCGAAGGTTTCTCGCAGCCGTTCCGGCTGCAGCAGCTGCAACTTGTCGAGCGGCATGCCGACGAGCGTGCTGTTGCCGCCGGTCAGGTACTGTTCCGCCGCGCGATTGGCGAAGGAGCAGCGAAA
>JBFHXJ010000046.1:0-30465 GCA_041598995.1 Woeseiaceae bacterium
CATCGGTCCCCGCAGCGCCGCTTCCAGACGCGTGCCCTCGGTCGTGCCGCTGTACGCGATGACGATATCCCGAACCGTCAGGCCCGGTACACCGTCGCGACCGGAGTCCGAGGCATACACGTAGATCAGGCCAAACAGGTAGCCCATCCCCAGCACCAGCAGCGTGCCCGTGTAGAGAACGCGCCGACTGATCGGCAGCTCCTGAAAATGCAAATACAGGCGGTGAATCCGTTGCTCGTTCATCGCTTCCGGGTCCATTGACGGGAACAGCAGTTATTCGGATGCGCAGGGCAGCTCGACGTACACGATCGACTTGCGCGGTTGCGAAGCATAGTGAGCCGCCAGGCCCTGGACGTCCGCCGGACGCAAAGGCTGTGCCATCGCGGCCATGGCAGTACTGTGGCGGCTGCCGGTCGCGTAGGTCTCAATCACCCGGGCGAGGTAGGCTTCGCTCTGGCTCGCCAGCGAAGGATATCTCGGGTTGGTGCTGTTGCCCCCGATACCGTGGCATCGATCGCAGCGCTCGGCCCACTGGGCAACCGTCGGCGGGCGAGTCACTTTACGGGCGATGGGTTCCTGCGCGGCATAGAAAGCCGCCATGGCGTCGATTTCGGCATCGCTCAGTTCGGCGACTGCCGTCACCATCTGGGCATGATCGCGCTGGCCCTGGGCGTAAGCTTTCATCGAGACGGCCAGATAAAGTGCGTCCTGGCCCGCGAGTGTCGGCGTGTCGGCCGCTGCAATATTGCCGTCAGCGCCGTGACAGACGCTGCAGGCCTGTGCAGCCGCGCGCCCGGCATCGACATCGCCGCTGCCGCCCGCCATCGTGCGGCGTGGCTCCTGCAACGCGTAATAAAGCCCCATGTTCTGAATCGTTTCATCGTCAATTGCGCTCACCAGGGCGCCCATCATGGTGCCCCGCCGGCCACCGTTCTGATAGGCACGCATGGCAATGGCAAAGTACTCGGACGATTGCGCCGTCAGGTTGGGCATGCCCGGGATCTGGCTGTTGCCATCTGCGCCATGACACCCCGCGCAGCCGGCGGCGGCGGTCTTTCCCAATGCCACGGGATCGGTGGCGGCGGGGCCGCCTGCCGCTGTAGCCGGCGCGACAGGTTGCGGCGGCGGCAGGCTCGCGTAGTAGACCGATACCTTGCGAAACGCCTCGTCGCTCAGGAACTCGACGGCCTTACTCATCGACTCGTCGTCGCGATCACCTCGCTTGTAAGCAACCAGCTCGTTGTAAAGGTAGACGACATGCTGGCCGGCCAGGTGAGCGAACGTCGGATCGCTGCTAATGCCGTTCAGTCTGTGACAAGCGCCGCAAGCATCCGCGGCCAGATTCTTACCATCGGCGATATCCGCATTCGATGGAAAGAGCAGTGATCGATCCAGTTTCTGGGGAGATTGCGCAGCCACATTTGACGCCGCTACCGCGCCGCCGATAAGAATGGCTGCGACAAGCAGCGTATGCACCACAGTATTCATTTTCAACGGGGTTCCTAGGGTCCGCCTGCGCCCTTGATTTAGTCGGGCGGATTGTACGTGTTTACCCGCAAGGCTGCATGTCGGATGATCACCTATCTCCCGGATCGGTTACGACTACAGCCGCGACGCGGCGCATTGCGGGCGAAATCTTTGTCGCCCAAAGATGATTCCTGGCTTGTCGAACATCCGCAGCTGCAGGGATCATGTCGGGTGCTCAACTATCTTGCCCGGGTTATCAAGCTGCCGCGCAGACCTCCATTTGCATCAACGTTGGTTGCGAATACCCGATGGTGCGCGCGCGTTCTCCGGAAGCAGGCTCTTGAACTCGAGTGGATCCCGGATCTCGTGAAACGAAGCGCGGGCCGCCTCGAGCAGTTCCGGCTTCGTCAGCAGGTCGTAACCCGTGGCCGAGAGCGTCTTGGCGGCCACCGTCATTGCTTTCTCGCCGATGCTCATCCCGGTCGATGCCGCAACCTGCCAGGAATGTCCCGGTGCGCCGTAAGCGTAGGATGCGACGGTCATGCGACCAGTCGGCACGTGCCAGGACAGATCCCCCTGATCGGTCGAGGCCATGCCTTGCCCGGGTTCCGCCGGAACGGGATTGATGGCTTCGAACAGCGCGCGGTCCGGCATTTTCGGCAGGTCTTTTTGCGTTTCTCGCGCGAACGCCCTGTCCGTCTCATCGAACGCCGGCGGGCCGACGATCTCGAGGTTGCTCGTGATGATGTGTGACAGGGCCCGATTGGGCAGGACCTCGTGCGAGTCGCCGTCGACGACGACGCTCATTTCGGTTCCAGTCATCAGTGCCGCACCACGTGCGATATCGACGATACGCGCATACACCTGCTCGACCGTTTCGTGTCGGTCGGCGCGTACGTAATACCAGGACGACGCATTCGGTGGCACGACGTTCGGCTGCGCGCCACCGTCGGTGACGACGTAGTGAATGCGCGAATCCTGCGGCACGTGTTCACGCAGGTAATTGACGCCGATGTTCATGAGCTCGATTGCGTCCAGCGCGCTGCGACCGAACTGGGGCGATACCGAGGCATGTGCCGGGACACCCTTGAAGGAAAACCGGGCGCCGAGAACCGCCTTGGTATAGCTGTAGCTCGCGCCGGTCTCGTCACTCGTGTGCCAGGAAAGAACGACGTCGACGTCGTCGAAGACACCGTCGCGTAACATGAACGTCTTGGCATCGACGGTTTCTTCGGCTGGCGTCCCGTAGAGGCGCACCGTGCCGGGCAGGTTCTGTTCTCTTATGACATTTGCGAGCGCGATCGCCGCCGCCGTGGTTCCCGTGCCGAATACGCTATGGCCGCAACCATGGCCGGCCACGATCGACGGATCGTCGCGAGGCTCCCGATACGGCACGGCTTTCTGTGACACTCCCAGCAGTGCATCGTATTCCGCGAGATAGGCAATAACAGGCTTACCTTCACCATAACTTGCGACGAAAGCGGTTGGCATGTTCGCGATACCGGTGCGGATTGAAAATCCGTTTTCCGCCAGCCAGTCGATGAGTTCCTGCGACGAGAGCGTCTCCTCTAGGCCCGGCTCCGCGTAACTCCAGATCGCCTTGTTGACCGTCAGCATGCGCGGGTGGATATCGTCGATGCTGGCGAATACGGCAGCTTTTGCGTTGCCCCCCTGGGCAGTTGCGGTTCCGGCGTTGACCAGCAACATCAGTAACAGAATCAGACTTGAGTGCCGATGCATGTTCTTACTCCAGGGTCCAACGTCCAAGAAATCTCGATATTCTACTTATCTGCCAAGCAGAATCATTGCGGGAATACGACGGCGGTCGTCTTTATCGATTCAATGTGAAGATTCCGAGAGCACCGCACAGTTGGCGCCTGAGCGCCGGACAAGCTGTGACTGTACAGCAGCGATTGCGTGACTGCGTGCGCCTCGTACCTGCAGCTGTGCCGCAACGGATCGCCGGTATTGATTGCGCGTTTCTCGACGAATCCGTTATCAGCGTGGCGGTGGCCTGGGACGTCGCGGGCCAAACGGTCCTGGAAACTCGCGCGGCCAGCGCTCGGATTACGTTTCCCTATGTGCCGGGACTGCTGTCGTTCCGCGAAGTACCGGTGATCCTCAAAGCATTGCGCCGCCTGGTAACACCCGTCGGCGGTATTCTGTGCGACGGCCAGGGGATTGCGCACCCGCGCCGATTCGGGCTGGCGTCGCATTTGGGTGTCATCACCGGCTTGCCGACGGTCGGCTGCGCCAAATCACGGCTCATCGGAACGCATGGCGATCCGGGCACGAAGCGCGGTTCCGTGGCTCCGTTGCTGGACGGTCGTGAGCGGATCGGTTCGGTGTTGCGCACGCGCGATGGCGTGAGACCGGTATACGTGAGCCCCGGACATCTTTGCGATCACGAAAGCAGCGTCGCCTGGGTGCTGGCCTGCGGCGGCGGTTTCCGCCTGCCGGAACCGACCCGCCTGGCCGATCGTCTGGTCGCGGGCTACAAGCGAACCGGCAGGTTCCGCGGTGGACTGACCGCTCGCAGCCAGCGAAGAAAACGATAATGTGCCGTCATTTTCACACGACGTGTTGTTATGGCGAGTCGAAATTCCTGGCTCGTTCGATGATCCTGTCGAGCCGCTTCAGGTGCGATCCCTTCCAGTATATCCGCGCGCAGCCTTTGCAGCGTTTGAAATCCCGGTAGACGAGGAAGACCTGCAACGGCACTGCGCGGGCAACCTCCGTTCGCCTGACCGGCTCCAGTTCTCCGTTGCATTCCATGCACCGGGAATACGGCTCGATGGCATTGCTCAGATCGATGGCACGAATGACCTCTTCGACCTGGCGCAGCGGATCGGTGTTACGTACCCAGTAACCGTGTGTCACGCGTCCATTTTTCAGGATGCCTTTATCGCGGGTCAGGATGATTCGCGTTTCGTCGCGTGCGATCTCGATTATCGTTTCGTCGCCGAGATGCTTGTCATAAATCGTGTCGAAGCCCAGGAGGCGCAGGTTGCGTGCCAGCGACCCCAGATGGACATCGGCGACGAATCGGCTGACTCGCAACGGCTTCGGGCGTAACCGTGTTACCGGCGAGACGTCGTACCTCTCGAATACCGGGTAGACCGCGACTCGCTCGCCGCCTTTGAGAAGATGTGCGAAGTCGACCGATTTATCGTCGACGAGGATCACGTCGACTTCGGTATGCGGCACGCCGATCGCCTCGATCGTATCCTTGACCGAAGGGTTGCCGTGAAAATTATGAGTAAAAGCGCGTTGCCGGCGATCCTCAGGGAGAAAATCATTGAGCTCCGCATAGAATCGAATCTCGATGTCGTGCGGAACGCGGGCATACCGGTCGGTTGTCTGCATGGCGACTATGCTCGCACAATTTCACATTCGCTATACTAAAGAGAACAAAAAATACAACCGATGAGGTCCTGCCGCGATGAGTGAGTTGCGATACCCGAACGAGAGTGCCGAGTACCGGAATGCACGCGACGAGTTGCTTGCCGAAGAGCAGGCGCTGGTCGAGAAAGTCAAGGCGGTTGCCGCAAAGCGGCGTGAGCTGCCGCTCGGCGGAAAGTTGAAGGAAGACTACGTATTCAAGTGGGCGAATGACGGCAAGGTCGGTCAGGAGGTCAGACTGTCCGAGCTCTTCGGCAACAAGCCCACGTTGATTCTCTATAACTTCATGTATGGCCCGGGCTGGGACAATCCCTGTCTTTCCTGCACGTCGCTGATGGACGGCTTCGACCGGAGCGCATACCAGGTGTCTCAGGATGCGGCGTTTTGCGGCATCGCCAAAGCGCCTGCTGAAAAAATCAACGAATGGGCCAGGAACCGCGGATGGAACGAGATCGACCTCGTGTCAGGCTACGGCACGACCTACCAGGCCGACTATCGGTGCCAGGGCGAGAACGACGACATGCAGTGGCCGATCCTGCACGTATTCCGGAAAGTCGATGGCGAGATGTATCACTTCTGGGGAACCGAGCTGCAAGGAAATCATGTGGACACGGTGTGGCCCTACTGGAATCTGATGGACTTCACACCCGAAGGCCGTCCCGATCGCATGACGCCGCCACAGAAATTCCGCTCGGAGTTTCTCGAGAAACATTTCTTGAACAAATAAAGGTAACTCCGGTCGTTCGTAGCCCGCCCCTGGAATGCCGGGCTGACAGTTACAGCTTTCCTTCTTTAGCCGCCTTCCTGAGGCTTGCTATGCCGTCCTCGTCGATGGGCTGGAAATTACCGAGGCCACAGGATGCGCCGGGCATCAGACCGAAGCTCGCGCTTTCGAGCACGGTAATAACGTCGAGGTCGCACAGCTGACCGACCGAGCTGCGGTACATGATCGCCTTGTTCCGGTTCAAGCCCGGGCAAGCATGACTGAGGACGTTCACGTAGGTGCTGTTGTCCTGCAGGCGAAACAGGATGTAGCGGTTGCTGATGACCTCAGAGTCTTTGATGCGACTCAAACTCAGACAGTGGACGGTCTTTTTGTCAGGCACGACCTGGGCAAGAACGGTGCCAGGCAAGGACAAAAGCACAGTGCTCGTCAGCAATGTAAACAAAACAGTCAATCGTGTCGCCTTCATTTCATTCTCTATTAAACAGCTGCGTGGAAACCGACTGGTATAGACACGTTTCCCCATCATTCGTTTCGTGCGACTCCGTACCGCCGTGTCGGCAGCCGTCATTCGAATCGACTGCGAAGTACCGCAGGTGACCCCACTCATTTATTAATCCAACAGGTCAAATTTACAGCAGCGACAGAACAGCCATTGGCGGGACATTTCCCGGGTAAGAAACGTTTACCGAACATCGCGGTCTAACGGAGGTTCGGCTTCGCCGGTCAGTGGTTGCGACTGTTGCTTTGGGCAGCACGATTAAGACCCGAGCGGTCGCAGGAGCGGTCTTTAAGGCCGCCGCTGGCGAGGAAGCGCAGCAATTTTGCGCTTCAGGCAGGGCAATTTGACAACAAGGTTACGGCCATTACAATGCGGGCTCCCGAGGTCCTGTACACCTCGGGAGCCCTCACCAAACCTAGCATTGGAGTGCTAATGTTTGGCCCAAATACTATATCAACTCGTCGCCGATCCCTCATAGCCTTTGCGGCTATCGGGGCGCGTTTGCGTCCGATGTTGTGGGTCGAGCGCAGCCTCTGGATTGCCGGCGCGCTCAGCCTGGGTATCTTTTTCGCGCTGCAAATCCAGCAACGCGCAGCTGCCACGGAAGCCCTGCGCCGATTTTACGCGGAACAATCCGACACCGGCATGGCGGCGGCGTTTAGCGACGCGTTCACACGCAGTATCGAGTCGGCCGACAAATCTTACTGGTCCGAAACTCGAATCGCGGCGTTCGACAACAGCGCCGCGAATGCCACCGGTGCCGCACTCGCCGTATTACGAATTCCGCGCCTGTCCCTGGAGGCCCCGGTCTTCGTCGGCGCGCTGGAAAAAGAACTGGATCGCGGCCCGGGTTGGATTCGCGGCACGGCGCCGCTCGGATCCGCCGGCAATGTCGGCATTGCCGGGCATCGAGACGGCTATTTTCGCGCGCTCAAGGACATCGAGGCGGGTGACGTGATCGAGGTGCTGGGCCGAGATAACACGACCCGCTACCAGGTATCCGACATATGGATCGTGGAACCGGAAGCCGTTCATCTTCTCGATCCGACCGATGAACCCAGTCTCACTTTAGTGACCTGTTACCCGTTTTATTTCGCAGGTCATGCACCCAAGCGATTCGTCGTGAGGGCGATACAAGAGATTCTGTAACGACATATCAGAATATTACGAGGAGTAATAAATGAAAAAATTATTGTTACTGGCCATAGTGCTCGGCACTGTTACTGTGCCTGTCTATGCACAGCAGGAGATGACGGCCTCCGGCAAGGTCGTCTCCGTTCGCCTGATGACCCGGACGATGACTGTCCGCGACATGAACGCGAACGAGGTAATCCACTATAACGTGCCGCGCGGCACGACCGTCACGATGGCGGGCCAGTCGGGCCGCTTCGGGTATCTGCGTTCGGGCGACACCGTGAACATCAGCTACGTCAATACCGACGACGGCCGTGAAGCGGTGATGATCCAGGTACCGCAACCGAACCCGGGTATGGACATGCGCGTTGCGGACGGCCCGATGAGCGTCATCACGGGCCGCGTCGAAAATGTAAATCGCAGCAACCGGACGGTCACCGTGCTCGGTGACCAGAGCGGTGAGCGGTTTACCTACGCGGTCCCCGAAGAGACCCGTATCACGGTCGGCGGTGAATCTGCAAGGCTTCGCGATCTCCAGCGCGGCGACAACGTGACGCTTCGCTTCAAGGAAGAGTCGGGTCAGCGCCTGGCGGCCCGCGTACAAGTTCCGGAGCCGGTTACAACGATGGCGCAGCGCCGAGCCGAAACGCCCCCGGCCACTACCGCGCAGGCAGCACCGCGCACGCAGCTGCCGAGTACGGCAAGCTCGTTGCCGCTTTATGCCGTCTTCGGAGCGTTGTGCCTGGTTTTCGCGGGTTCGCTGTTCCTGGTACGACGTTTCCGTTCCCAGTCAGCCTAACCGCGATTCCCGATTCACACTCGATCAATGCCGACGGTCAGGGAGACCGTCGGCTGCGATTGCGCGCGCCGCCTCATCGCCTGATGGAAACGCGTAAGCTCGATTGACCTAGCGGAGCCTGTCCGCAATCCCTGCCAGCGTTTCGGAAAGCCCTGCGCGCCGCTTCATCGCCACGGTGTCGCCGCCGATCACCTCGAGGCCCATCGATAACATGTCGAGGTTTTCAGCAAGCGCTGCATCGCGCTTGCCGTTCTTCAGCCGGGAATCCGAGCGATCCAACGCCATCTTGAGGTCAGCGACGACCGGTGTTGGCAGTGATCCGCCGCGCTCGAGCTGCTCGAGGTACGCATTGGCTACGACCGGCTCGGCCGGCCACCTGACGCGGAACTGTTGCTGCGGATTGAAGAGCCTTTCCTGGTCGGCTAACGCCGCGGCGGCGATCTCGTCAGCCGACAGGTATTCGCTGGGCACGAGCTTTAACACATCGATTCCGCGCACGATCTCGGTGCCATAGATATATCCGGCGTACCAGTAAGTCGACCAGAAACCGCCTGCGATCAGTTCCTCGGCATCGATCGGACCGCGGTCGAAGTAAGCGATTTCGACCGGGTTCGAGGAGTCGGTGAAGTCGACCACCGAGATGCCGCCCTGGTACCAGGCCTGCACGAAAATGTCGCGACCCGGGACCGGAATGATCGAGCCGTTGTGCGCCACGCAGTTTTCCTGCTCGACCTGCGGCGCCGGCATCTTGAAGTAACCGCGAAACTCGAGCTTGCCGTCGACGATGTCATAGATCGCGTCCGCGCCCCAGGTCAGCGGATCGTAAGCGCGGCAGCGCGGCCGGCTGCCACCGCCCCACTCGTCGGTAAAGAGAACCTTGGTGCCGTCGTTATTAAAGGTCGCCGAATGCCAGTAGGCGAAGCCCATGTCCGTGACCGCATCGATGCGTTTCGGATTCAGGGGATCGGTGATGTCGAACAGAATGCCATTGCCCGAGCACGCGCCGGCTGCGAGGTTTTTCTCCGGATACACGGTGATGTCATGACACTGATCCGTGCGGCTCGTCTCCTGCGTGTCCTCGCCATGGTCGCCGCCGCGCCACAGCCCGGCAAGCGTGCCGTCCTCGGGATCTGCGAAAACCGCGGGACTGTGCACGATGCGCGATTTGGACGGGTCCTTGACGGGGATCTCGATGACGTCGATACGAAAGAGGGCCGTGCGGTAATCGCCGGGGGACTCGTCGATGCAGCCTTCGAGCTCTTCCTCTTCGCGGATTGACGAGGTGCCCGAGTTATAGACGATGATCCTTACATCGTCGCTAGACACGACCGAGTGCGTGTGCGAGCCGCGACAGGTCTGCACCGCACCGACCTGTACCGGCCTTCTCAGGTCGCTCACGTCGAAGATGCGGATGCCGCGGAAACGGTCGAAGCTAATGTCCTCGTTGACGCCCTCGAGACCGCAGTCGAGCCGTCCGCGAGTCTGCTCCACCGACATGATCAGCAGGTCGCCGACGATCGAGACGTCGCCCTGCCCGCCCGGGCAAACCACCGAGCTGATTTGCTTCGGCAAGCCGTCTTTCTGTAAACGGTAGATGTTGAAGCCGTGGTAGCTGCCGGCGAACATGATGTCGTCCCTAAACGCCATGTCGGTATTGGCAAAGCTCAACAACGGGTAGCGCTGGTTCTCCTCGTCCCTGGATTTCCTGGCTTCGGCGTCTTCGGCAGCGGGTTTCGGCGGCAATTCCGCCGGATTTTTCGGATCGTAGAATCCAGGAGGCTTCGGCAACGAACCGACGAGCTCCAGGTTCATGAGCGCTATTCCTGCGTTATCGAAACCGGCCGAAAGCCCGGCGCGCGGGTCGTCGGACAAGGTGACGAGCAACGCATTCATCCGCTCGATCTCGGTCGATTGGTCGTTGGTGACATCCGTCGTGAATTCGAACAGCACCGGATCGTAGGCTGAGCCCGGCTGCTCCAGCAGTTCCTCGACCATCTTCACGGCTCCCTCGTGATGCGTGATCATCAGCCGTAAGAACATGCGGTCGAACTCTGTGCCCTCCGCCGCCGCAAGCTCCTCGAGCTGTCGCGGCGTTGCCATACCCGCCATCTTGTGATCGGTATGCATCCCGTCGTAGTCGGTCTGGCTCGGCACGCGCTCGCCGCGCTCGCGCAACCACTGCCGCATGAAATCCATTTCGTCGCGCTGCGATACGGTGATGCGTCCCGCGACGCCATTGATCTCCGGACTATTGGTGCGATCGCTCACCAGTGCCGCCATCTCGACCGCCTGCTGATGGTGCGGGATCATGTCCTGCATGAATTTGACATCGTCCTGCGAATAGCTCGTCTCGGCAATCTCGATCGCCTGTTCGGCACTCAATTCCTGCACGGCCTGGCCCGGCTTACCGGGCTTTATGATGGGTGGCTGCTGCGCCGAGCCGATGCTCGCCAGGCCGAATATAAAAACGCAGAGCAAGGCGCGCCGTATCAGTAAGTCACGAGTTGCGGTCAATGGTTTTGCTCCTATGCAGAGATATGCCGTCGTCGGCGTTTTCGCGTGTTTGTAAGATGCAAGTCATTTTGGGGTTCTACTGCACGAGACGCGCGACTTCACCGTCTGGCATACGTCTTACCCTATGTTAGATGCCGCGGGCGTCTCGAATTTCCGGCATTTTGACGTTTTTCTTGTAACGCTCCGCCGCACGGATGGCGGGATTGTATCCGAATTCGAGCTGAGACCGGGATACGGCCTGTTGTCGACGCCGGCTCCCCTGCTCTAGACTTCGCGCTCCCTGGTCCCGTTGCCCGCGGATCGCGAGCCTGCCCGGTACCCATAATCCGGGCCGAGCGACGCGAGCGCCTTCAACCGGATTCGAATGAACATTGCCCCGCCAGCAATGACGCACTGCCATGATACATATTAGTGAAATTCGCGAGCGGGAATCCCGACTCCGCAGCCTGCTGAAAGCTATTACCTACCGAATCACCGGCACAATCACGACCGCGTTGATCGTTTTCGCGGTAACCGCCGAATGGACGATCGCCTTTGCCGTCGGCATTATCGAACCGATTGCTAAAATCGTCATTTATTACCTGCACGAAAGAGCCTGGCAGCTCGTGCCACGAGGCACGATACGCCGGATTAACATGCAGCCGCCTATCGATCGACGGTGATCAACACGTCAACCGCATAAATTTTGCGCGAGCTGCGCACCGGTTCATGCAACTGCCGGCTGGGATTCGATGCACATGGACAAACATGAAAGATGTGCCTGACGCCGTCCTGAAACCGGACAGGGAAAAATCGCTGCGCCGGCGCCACCCCTGGATCTTTTCGGGTGCCCTCCGTCACATCGAGGACCGCGTCGCCCCCGGCGCAACCGTACGTGTCGTATCGGCCGCGGGCGAATTTCTCGCATGGGCCGCGGTGTCTCCCGCATCGCAGATTCGCTTGCGCGTCTGGTCATTCGATGCCGAGGCCGTCATCGACGCAGCGTTTTTTCGCCAACGTATCGAAGCCGCCATCGCGCTGCGCCGGCAAATCGCATTCATGAGCGAACACGGCGCCTGCCGCATGGTGTACGGTGAATCCGATGGACTTCCCGGGCTGATCGTGGACCGCTACGGCGATTATTATGTCTGTCAGTTCCTGTCGACGGGCGCTGACTACTGGCGCGATACAATCGTTGAAGCCCTGGCAGAGGCGTGCAACCCGCGCGCCATCTACGACCGATCCGACGCAGCGGCCCGCCGCAAGGAAGGCCTGGCAGCACAGCGCTCATGGCTCACGGGCACGCCGCCTGATGCCGCCGTGGAAGTCGACGAGCACGGCGTCCGCATGCTCGTCGAGATTGGCGGCGGACAGAAGACAGGTACATACCTGGATCAATCCGTCAATCGCCAACGCGTCGCCGAATATGCCAGGGGCGCCAGCGTGCTCGACGCTTATTCCTATGCCGGTGGTTTTTCGCTTGCCGCGTTACGGCACGGCGCGAGCGATGCGACGCTCATCGACAGCTCGGCCGAGGCGCAGGCCCTGGCACGCCGACAGGCGGAACTGAATGGCGTTGCGGAACGTTGCCGTTTCGTGAACGGCAACGTGCCGGCCGAACTCAGGCGGCTGCGCGACGAGCAACGGCTGTTCGATTTGATCGTGCTCGATCCGCCGAAGTTCGTGCACAGCCACGGGCAAATTGCGGCGGGTAGTCGCGGTTACAAGGACATCAATCTCGTCGCGATGAAGTTGCTGGCCCCGGGCGGTATCTTGGCGACGTTTTCCTGTTCGGGACACGTCAGCCCGGAGCTGTTCCAGAAGATCGTGGCCGGCGCTGCACTCGACGCCGGGCGGGACCTCAAGCTGCTGGAGCGCTTGTCACAATCTCCCGATCACCCGGTTGCCGTGAATTTTCCCGAAGCCGCATACCTCAAAGGACTTGTGTTACGCGTTGCCGGCTGACGCTGGCGCCCATAACTGTCGGCACGAGCCGGGTCGGCGCGGTCAGCCTCGCGGCGTCAGCTTGAGCAATCGGCCGCGACTGTCGTCGCGATCGTCCTCGAGGACCCAGAGTTCCCCTTGCGGGCCCTGGACCACGCTGCGGATACGGGCACCCATCGGATAACGCTCGATCTCGCGGGCCTCCTCGCCGTCGAGGCCGACACGCACAATCGCCCGGGACGATAGCCCTGCCACGAGCGCATCGCCGCGCCACTCAGGAAACTTATCCCCGTCGTAGACGATCAGGTCGCCCGGGGAAATAACGGGGGTCCACCAGGCGGCGGGCGCGAGGAACTCGGGCCGCGTATCGTGATCGGGGATCTCGCGGCCGTCATAGTGGTCGCCGTTGGATACGATCGGGTAACCGTAATTACCGGCACGCACGATGCGGTTCAGCTCATCTCCGCCGGCCGGTCCCATCTCGATGTTCCACAGTTGTCCGTTCGTGTCGAAGGCTATCCCCAGGGGATTGCGGTGTCCCATCGACCAGATCTGCCCGTACACGCCCTCGTCGTCGACGAATGGATCCTGACTCAGATAATCGACGAAGGGATTGTCCCCGGGAATCGAACCATCGTCGTGGAGGCGCAGGATCTTGCCGACATTCGCCTGCATGTCCTGCGACGGCGTGAACTTCTGCCGGTCACCCGAGGAGATCCAGAGATATCCGTCATTGTCAAAGAGCAGGCGATGGCCGTAATGGCCGCGACCGACCAGTTTCGGGTACTGCCGCCAGATGACCTCGACGTTCGAAAGGAACGGGCGGTCTGTGTCGCGCAACACGCCCCGAGCGACGGCGGCGCCCCGCGTGCCATTAACGCCGGCTTCCGCATAGCTCAGATACACGAGCCCGTTCGATTGATAATCAGGATGCAGCGCGACGTCACCGAGGCCGCCCTGTCCGCCGTAGTCCACGTCCGGCACGCCGCGTACGGGCCGGGTCTTCTGTCCCGTCTGGGTGACGATCAGGAGATTGCCTTTCTTTTCCGTGACCAGCATGCGGCCGTCCGGCAGGAAAGCCATCGCCCATGGCTCGTCGAATGCGGTGATCGCCTGAATGTCGAACGGCAGCCTGCCCTGCGCCTGTGCCGAGCTCACCACCAACACAGCCAGCGTCGTCGCGAATAGTCGTTTCATCTTGTGGCACCTTCGGAGATTCTGCTTGTTCGGGCTCAGAAGGGTAACCAACGATGCGAAACGGCGCCAGCGGCATTTTTCCGGGACAATAACGCCATTTCGGGAGACGATGTCGCGGGGCTGTGGCTCAACGCCGGCCAGAAAGCGCATTCGCTGACTCGACGATGGCCTGAAAATGAATGCCGTGGACCGTGAACACGCCGCCGGGATCCGGTGCATGACCGCGTTCACTTCACGAGCATAGCTGCCCTCGGGCGTTTCTCTTATAGTTGGGTGCACTGAGAATAATAAGGACAACAAGAAACATGCTCATGAATCGGCGTCGTTTTGTGAAAAACTCGCTCGCTGCAGCAATCGCAGCCTCTCTGCCGGTCAATGACGGGCTCGCCGCACTGCTCGGACCGTCGGCGAAGGTCACCGCGGATATCGATGCCGTTACCGGTGATGGCGCGGAAGTGACGCTCGGTCGTGCCGCGATACAGGAGCTTGCAGACAGCCTGCGTGGCGACCTCCTGCTTCCGGGACATGCGGCTTATGAAGATGCGAGACACGTCATCAACGCATCGATCAACAAGTACCCGGCGCTGATCGTGCAACCGCGGGGCGTCGCCGACATTCGCAGTGCAGTGAATTTCGCCCGCGAATCGCGCCTTCTGACCGCGGTCAAATGCGGCGGTCACAGTCATTCCGGCAAGTCGACCTGCAACGGTGGCCTGATGATTGACCTGAGCAAACACCACCGCAACGTACTCGTCGACCCGCAGCGGAAAATCGCGCAAGTATCCGGTGGCAGCCTGCTCGGTGACATGGATCACGAGACGATGTCGTTCGGGCTCGTGACTACCGCCGGCACCGTATCGCACACCGGCGTCGGCGGGCTGACGCTCGGCGGCGGATTCGGCCGACTGGCCAGGCGGTTCGGCTTGTCGATGGACAACGTGCTGGGTTACGAGATCGTGACGCCGGACGGCGAGTTCCGGCGCGCGAGTGCCGACGAGGATCCCGACCTTTACTGGGGTCTGCGCGGTGGCGGCGGCAACTTCGGCGTCGTGACCAATTTCGAGTTTCGCCTGCACGAGATGAATCGCGAGGTCATCGGCGGCACGATCGGCTTTCCTCTGCAAGAGGCGCGCCAGGTGCTGAACTTCTACGCCGACTATGCCCTCGAGGCACCGGACGAGCTCGGGCTGGAGCTGGTCATGTTCGGCAGCAGCCCGGAAAACAGCCTGATCATGCTGCCGCTCTGCTACTGCGGGCCACACAAACAGGTCGAACCGATTCTGAAAAAGGTTCGCAGCGCCGGCACCGTGATCATGGATAACGTCGGTCCGATGGACTATGTCGCGCTGCAGCGCTCCGGCGACCTATCCGACCCGCGCGCCATCGGTTCGTACACCAAGTCGGGTTTTCTCTCAAAGCTCAGCCCGTCATTCATCGACGCGGCCGTTACCAGCTTCGAGGCACGCGAGGGCCGCAACACGGTGTTCGCAATACAGCACGCGGGCGGTGCCATCAGCCGCGTCGCCCCGAATGAAACCGCGTTTCCGCACCGGGGGATCAACTTCATTCCGCTGCTGATCATCGACTGGCCGATCGATTCCAATGCGCGAGAGCACGTCGCGTGGCTGAAGGAGACCTGGAATCGGTTCGAGCCGGAACTCGAAGGCTTCTACACGAACGACCTGATTGACGAGACGCAGGAACAGGTCGATCGCAATTACCTCGGCAACTACGGAAGGCTCGTTGCCCTCAAGAACAAGTACGATCCGACGAACCTGTTCCGGCTGAATGCCAACGTCAGGCCGACCGCATAATCGTCGTCGTGGAGGCGCCACGTGGGAGCGGCTTTTTGTACAGGAACGTACTTATATCGCGCAGGACAGGATGTCCGAGAGTGATGAAGCCGCGACCGAACTTTGCTACGGCGACCATTGTTCAAAACCCTTGCCGTTATCCTACTGCCTAAGCTCGTCGTGAGTCCAAGAGCACAGAACAAACTCCCGGGCAGCGTGCGGCAAATCATCCCGATCACGGACGATCTCTACCGCGCGCGAGACGGCAACCGGTATGTCATCTTCCTCGTCACGCCGGACGGAATCACCCTCGGCGACACGCAGAGCCGGCTCGCCGTAGCTCGACCGAGGACTTGTTTACACTGGCTTTCGAGATCGATCTGACGCGCGCAGTGCTTCTCGACGTCATCGGACTTCGAGTGCGGCGGCTGCGAGCGAGCCCGAGACAGCCGGTCGCGGCCGCCAAGGCGCTGTTCATGTGGCCGGAAAACAACAGCGAGGCAGAGCACCGAACGGTACTGGAAACCCGGTGATTTCTAGACAATCCGGGCTATATCGTTCGACTTTCAGAGCAATAAGCAACAAATCGATAGGTCTTCAAGATATATTCATTTGGCCAACTGCGGGCAAACCAATAAACAAGTGTGAAGAAGGTGTTATTTGTGCCACGAGCATGCGGGGGAAGTTGTCATGTCGCAGTCAGTACCGCCTGACGCAGCCCCGCCCGGAATCCGCAACTGATACGTAGGGGATTTAATTCAATGGAAACAGACAAGAAACATTACTTTCTCCTGATAGGCGCATTGCTTGCCTTTGGAGCCGCCACCGCCCAGGAACAGGAGGGTGTGCTCGAGGAGATTGTGGTCACGGCCACGTTCCGTGAGACCCGATTGCAGGATACGCCGATCGCGATCACCGCTGTGACGGGCGACATGCTCGAAAACCGGGCGCAGTCGAATCTGTACGAGGTGGCCAATCAGGCGCCCAACGTCACGTTGAAACGAGGCGGCCAGGCTCGATCCGGCATGATCGCCTTCATCCGCGGTGTCGGACAGTACGACTTCATCGCCGCGCTGGAGCCGGGCGTCGGCGTGTACGTGGATGACGTCTATTACGCGCAGCTGACCGGTACCCTGCTGGAGCTCCTGGATGTCGACCGGGTCGAGGTTCTGCGCGGCCCGCAGGGCACCCTGTCCGGCAGGAACTCGATCGGCGGCGCAGTCAAGTTGTTTACGAAAAAGCCTGGTGAAGATCACGGCGGCTTTATCAGGGTGGGCTTCGGCACTTATGACCAGGTCGACTTCCGCGGCGCAGGCGACATGACGCTCGTCGAGGACAAGCTGTTCGCGCGTTTCTCCGCAGCCGGCAAGACCCGCGACGGCTACGTCAGGGTGCTCGATTACGGATGCAGCCACCCCGGATCGGGTTGGCCGGCTCAGCAACTGGGTGACGGATGCGAGATCGGCAAACAGGGCCAGCAGAGATATGCCACGGGCCGGTTGCAGCTGCGCTGGCTCGTCAACGACGACCTGGAGATCAATTTCGCCGGCGACTTCCTGAATGACAAGTCAGGCATAGCGCCCGCGGTCGCCACCTATGCCGACCGCACGGCGATTGAAGCCATCCCGGGAAATGCGGCGGTGGTCTTCGAAGACCAGTTCGGCAATCGTTTCTATTATCGCGACCACATCTTCGTGCCTTACGGTCCGAACCATAATTCGAACGACCCGATCAACGATCCGTACATTTCCTACGGCACGGCCTCCGACTTCGGCGAGATGTACATGTTGGGCGGCGATCCGGCGTTGACCGCGCCGGCGCCGTGGAAACCCTCGGTCATCCCGCCGCGGAACCACATCAGGCAGTGGGGCGGCATGCTGCGCTTCGACTGGAGCATCTCCGATACGCTGTCCTTCACCTCCATCTCGGCGTACCGCGAGTATGACAGCCTGTTCACCTGGGACGAGGATGCCTCGCCCGTCGCGCTCAACCAGCTCGACAATCGGCTGGACAACTGGCAGTTCACCCAGGAATTCCGCCTGAACGGCACGGCCGGAGACTTCGACTGGACGCTGGGTGGTTTCTACCTCGATCAGAACAGCCATTATGAAGCCCGGGTGACCCTGAACTACGCGCTCATCGATTTCATTCACGGTCCGGACCCGACCCCTGCCGACACCAAGGCCGTATTCGCGCACACGAACTGGCGTGTTTCCGACAACTTCGGTATCGAAGCCGGCGTGCGCTATTCCGAGGAGTTCAAGGGCTATACCCACTTCCGGCACAACCCCGACTACTCCGACATTGTCCCCAGCCCGCCTGTTCCCGGCCTCGTTCAGTACAACTGGCGACTGGCCGGCATCAACGGCCTGACCGCCGAGTTCGAGGACGAGCGTGTCGACTGGCGCGTGGCTGCACATTTCAACCTCAATGATTCATCCATGGTCTACGGCAGCGCCTCGACGGGCTACAAGGGCGGCGGTGTCAATCCGCGGCCGTTCTTCCCGGATCAGTTGAAGACTTTCAATTCGGAAGAGCTGACCTCCTACGAGCTGGGCTTCAAGTCCGACCTGTTCGACAATACGCTGCGTTTCAACGCGGCCGCGTTCTATACGGAGTACGACGACATTCAGCTGGTCCTTAAGAATTGCGAACGGCCCGCGGGCTTTCCGTTCTTCGGCACTATTGGACCACCCTGCCTGAAGCCGGCCAATGTCGGTGACGCTGAAATCACGGGCTTCGAGGTGGAAGCGACCTGGTACGTGACCGAGAACTTCCTCGTGGATGTGTCCGCGAGCACGCTGGACTTCGAGTACCAGACCGTCGACCCACTGACGGGCGTGTCGCTCGACATGATTACGCCGTATACACCGGAAAACCAGTGGAGCCTGGGGGCGCAGTACACCTACCCGACAAACCTCGGCGACCTCCTGTTCCGCGTGGACGCCAACTACGTGGACGAGTATTTCGCCGATCCGACTAACAGGGATGTCAACCGGCTGCCGGACTACACCCTGCTCAATGCCGTCATTCGCTGGGACGCACCCAACGACGACTGGCGCATCGAGGCCCAGTGGCTGAATCTGACCGACGAGCTCTACTACATCGATGCTTACGACGTACACGACAGCCAGGGTTCGGTCATCGCACAGCCGGGCGTACCGGCCACCTGGAACCTGAGCTTCCAGCGCAACTTCTGATTTAGCGCTACTCGGGAAAGACAAGGGGCGTCCAGGGGAAACCCGGACGCCCCGTTCTTTTGTACGTCGTGACTATCGGGCTTACCTCGACACTCGATTGGGTGCGAAAATGTTCAGACAGGAGAGCAGAGCGGTTCGGGGAGGCAGCGCCCAAAGCTGATCAGCACCGCCCAGGATCAGTGTGCCAAGGAGAACGATGAAACTCCTCGCGGAACTCAAGCGGCGAAACGTACTCCGGGTAGGCCTCGCTTACCTGGCCGGTGCCTGGTTGTTGATCCAGGTTACAGAGACGCTGTTCCCGGTGTTCGGCTTGAGTGATGCGGCGGTTCGCGTTGTCGTGATCGTGCTGGTGATCGGGTTCGTGCCAGCGCTGGTCTTTGCCTGGGTATTCGAGCTCACGCCACAGGGGCTGATGCGTGAGTCCGAAGTAGATCGCAGCAAGTCGACAACCGTTGCGACCAGCAAGAAGCTCGATCGTGCGATCACCGTGGTGCTGGCACTGGCCCTCATGTATTTCGCATTCGACAAGTTCGTGCTGTCACCGCAGCGTGAGGCCGACCTGGTTGAATCGGCGACGCAGGCCGCTATCGAACAGGCCCTCGAAGAGGAAAGAGCGAAACAAGCGTCGAGCCCGCATGAATCGATTGCCGTATTGCCGTTCGTCAATCTCAGCGGTGACGAGGAAAACGAATATTTCTCGGACGGGCTGACCGAAACGCTGCTGCACATGCTGGCACAGCTGCCGGACCTCAGGGTCTCGGCGCGTACCTCGTCTTTCGCATTCAAGGGTAAGAATGTCGATATTCGGGATATCGCCCTGGCCCTCGGTGTCGCCTATGTCCTCGAGGGCAGCGTCCAGAAAGCCGGGAACCGTATTCGCATCACTGCCCAGCTGATCCGGGCCGATGACGGATTTCATCTCTGGTCAAACAACTACGACCGTACGCTGGATGACATCTTCGCGATACAGGATGACATCGCAACGCGCATATCCAGCAATCTGAAGCTCACTTTCTCCGACAATGAAAACAATCGCCTGGCCAAGCGCCATACGCCGAACGCGGGCGCGTACGAACTTTACCTCAAGGGCCGTTACTACTGGAATCAGAGGACCAATGACGGCTACCGCAAGGCCATCGAGCTATTCCAGCAGGCAATTGAACTGGATCCGAACTATGCACGCGCCTACGTCGGGATGGCCGATTCCTATGCATTTCTCCAGGTCGAAGGGGTATCGCAACTGGACCAGTACGAGAAAGCACTGGGCATCACGAAAAGAGCACTGGAAATCGACGATGCGCTCGGGGAAGCGCACGCGTCTATGGGACTGCTGATTCACGACAAGGACTGGGACTTTGCAGGCGCCGAACTTCAGTACCGGCAGGCGATCGATCTGAGCCCCAGCTACGCGAGCGCATATCACTGGTATGGCGAGCTGCTGGGCCAGCTGCAACGCTTCGATGAGGCTTTCGAAGTCTTCGGGCGAGCCGTGGCGCTGGATCCGCTGTCGTCCGCCATCAGCTCGGATGTCGGACTGTCGTGGTATTTCGCCCGCGACCACGATCGCGCGATCACTGTGCTCAGGAAAAGCATCGAGGCAGATCCGACATTCAGCCGCACGCATCATTACCTGGCAGAAGTTCATGCGCATTTAGGACAGCACGCCGAAGCGCTGCTCGCGCAACAAAAAGGCTGGTTGCTGGCGGGTGACGATCCCGCCGAGGTCGAGCAGAGAATCACCGCGCTCAGAGATGCAATGCAGCGTTCCGGCCCCCGGGGCTTCTGGCAAGCGCAGATCGAGCTGGCGCAGGCCTCACGCGGCCCCGACTGGCCGGTCGATGTTGCGGCAATGCATGCACGCCTCGGAGACAGTGATCAGGCGTTCGCGTTGCTGGAAAGAGGCTTTAGCGCACGGCTGTTCGCGATGTTGTTCCTCAATGTCGACCCGGCATGGGACGGAATTCGCGATGACCCGCGGTTCCGCGAACTGGTGCGCCGTATCGGCCTTCCATCCTTATCGGCCGTTTCGCCCGATCCGTGATCGCGTTTTCCGCTCGGCTTCAGACTTGACTGCTTGATTCAACACCAATGCCGGCCGCCCATTCTGCTATAAGATTCAGGGTGGAGTCGAAAATGGTAGCGATGCAATGACAAATTACAGACTGACGTACTTCGACTTTGACGGCGGGCGGGGCGAACCGATTCGCATCGCGTTTCATGCCGCCGGTATCGAGTTCGAAGATAACCGAATTTCATTCGAAGAATTCCAGAAGACGCGGCAACAATTTCGCTTCACCTGTCTGCCCGTACTCGAGATCGACGGCGCCGCGATCACGCAATCCAATGCCATCAACCGTTACGTCGGCAAAATGGCGAACCTGTACCCGAATGACGACCTGCAGGCCCTTTACTGTGACGAGGTAATGGATGCGCTGGAAGACCTTCTGCACCAGATCGTAAAGACATTCGGTCTGCAAGGCGAAGAACTCAAGCAGGCACGCAAGAAGCTCGTCGACGGCTGGTTGACGGTTTTCATCAAGGGACTCGATGAGCTGCTGGCGCGCGGCGGTGGCAAGTATTTTGCCGATGATTGTCTGACCATGGCAGACCTCAAGGTGTTCGTGGAGATACGCTCACTCCGCAAGGGCACACTCGATCACGTGCCGAAGGATGTGGTGGACCGGCTGGCACCAGCGTTGGCCGAACATCAGACGCGTATCGAAGCGGAGCCAATCGTGAAAGCGTACTACGCGAGCCGGAAGTAGCGCCGGGCGGTTAACCACATTCCGCGCACTCCGCGGCTTTCAGTTCCTTCAGCGCGTCGGGACGATATTTCTCCAGTAACGCGAAGAGTATCGCCGCCGTCTCTGCGTCGATGCTGCCGGTCCAGTTCGCGGGCCGGAAACGCATCTGGAACGCGCGCATGACGAAGCGCGTCTGCACATCGTGCTCGCCGGTATCCTCGATTCGGTAACCGAATGCCGCCAGCGCGCGTTGCATCTTGGCGAGATCAGGCAGCTCGCTTTCGAATGCCGCGCGATAGCGGGCGGCCGTTTCCTCGTCGTACCAGGCGCCGATGCCGTTGTCATACAGACGCCGCCACGGAAACTTCGGGCCGGGGTCGAGCCGCCTGTCGGGCGCGATGTCGGCGTGACCGACGACGTCGATGGGGTCGATATCCGGATTTCTTGCGAGGATATCTTTCGCAAGGCGAATGACCAGCTGGATCTGCTCCTCAGGAAACTCGAGGAAGGTGCAGCCCTGGTTCTCCGGCGTTGCCCCGGCTTCGGCATCGATGGTCTCGCATCTCGAGCGGTTGACGATCTCGATGCCGATCGACGAGTTGTTCAGGCTCTGCGAAGCCGCCCAGTAGCTCTGGCCGGCGTGTCGCGCCCGTCGCGGTTCCCGGACGAGCCTGTAAACGACCAGCTTGTCGCGATCATAAGTCTCGTCGCCGGGTTCGGGCACGAGGTAATGCACGCTCACCGGCCTGTCCGTCGGCTGCGTCAGGAGCCTCAGTGACTCGGCAAAGTCCTCGGACGTAAAGTGCAGCACCAGGTAATTGATACGGCTGCCCTGATTCGCTGACGGCACGTCGACCATCGGCAGCGACGAGCACGCTGCCGCCAGTAACGCAGTACAAACGAACAAAGTACTTCTCACCAGTCAGGTCTCCCGGAGCCGGCCGCGAATGGCGGCCAGGAAACAACAAGAGGCGCCGATCGGGAATAGCCAGGGCCAGGCTAAAAGGGGCGCCGCGAACACAGTACCAAACAACGGGTTCATGATCTCCGGCTCGTTGATGAGGAGCACGACCACGATACTCAAGATGACGGCGCGCCCGATGCCGACGATGCGATAACGTCGCGTCACCATGCTCAACAGGAACAGGCCGAGCATCGGGCCCAGCGTGTAGGTCGTCATCGAGAATGCGAGCGTCACGAGAGCGAGTTGGCTCGCGGAAAACTGCCATGCCATCGCGGCCAGCACCGCGCCCCAGATGATGACGAACAGCCGCGACACTTTGAGCAGATGCGCCTCGCTGGCTTCGGGATTGACATAGGGCTTGTAGAACATCGTCAACGAGATTTGCGACAGCGCGGCGAGGATCGAATCGAGGCTCGAGATGGCCGCACTCAGGATACCGGCGATCAGGAGCCCCTTAAGTCCCGTCGGAATCTCGGAAATGATGAACGCCGGGAATATGCGGTCGCCGCGCTCGGCGACGAGCCCGGCGAGCTCCGGCGGTAACGAATGAAACTCGTAGAAAGCGAATAACCCTGCACCGACGGTCAGCATCAGCGCCGGCACCAGTTCGCCAACGTTGCTCCACAGCACCGCTCTCTGCGCTTCTTGCTGGTTGCGGCAACAAAGCAGCCGCTGCACGAACAGGTGATCGGTACCGTAAACCGCCGTGTTCTGAAACGGCATCGCGATCACTGCCGCCCAGAACGTGAATTCGATGCGCGGATCCATCGAGAAATCCAGGACCGTGAACTTGCCGGCTTGCTGACCGACGTCGACCAGGGTGTTCCAGTTGTCGGGCAATGCCCCGGTCACGAAGACGAGCGCCGCGATACCGCCTGCGACCAGGATGAAAAACTGCACGAAATCGGTCCAGATCACCGCGGCGATGCCGCCGAGCCACGTCCACAGTACCGAGAACAGCGCGATCAGAATGATGCTTTCGGTCAGGCTCCAGCCCGTGACGAGTTCCAGCACCAGCGCCGTGGCGTAAACGCGCACGCCCTGGCTCAATATGCCACCCAGGATAAACATGCCGGCGGTGATCCGGCCGACGACCGGCCCGAGCCGGTCCTCCATGTAGTCATACGGGCTGTAGAACTCCTTCTCGTAATACAGCGGCACCAGGAAACGCGCGACGAGGTATCTCGCGATGACGCCGCCGAGCGCGAGCTGCAGGTAGACGAAATTGCCGTTGGCGGCATAGACGAGCGCCGGCACGCCGATGAACGTCACGGCACTGATCGTGGTCGCGATGGTCGACGCCGTCACCGCATACCACGGAAGACTCCTGCCGCCGAGAAAAAAATCGCGTGTGCTGTGTTGTCTGCCTTTGAGACGGTGGCCGACGAGCGTCGTGCCGATGATATACGCACCGACGATGGCCCAGTCCCAGGCACTAAACACGATCGACGCTCAGGGAGCGACCGGCACCGTCGCCGGGGTAGACGCGATTGTTGGCGCCTGGATAAGCATATCCGTTGATGAGGATACGGCGATAATGTTCGGACGTGTTTTCGAAACTCGCGTGCGCCGTGTACGGACCGAAAAACAGCGTGTCGCCCGGCTGCGCAAGTATCGTTACCGCTTCCTCCTCGTGAAACTGCGGCGGCCTGGCGTGTCTGTAGTCCGGGTTGTCGTAGTCGTGATCACCAAAATCGACTCGCCCCCAGCGCGAGCTGCCCGGGATGAACTTGAGCGGTCCGCTGTCGTCGGTCATTGCATCGATAACGATCAACGTTTGCACGAAACTCCCGGTGCCATTGACGTCGGTCCACGTCCCGGCCCCCTTGTCCCGATGCTGTATGTCCTGGTGCCAGTCGAATACGACGCCGTCGTGCGGTCGCTTGAAGTGGGCCTGGCAAAGCAGATGATCCACGTGACGGCTGCGCAGGAGTTGGGACGCCGGCACAAGCAGCCGGGCATCCGCGCCGACCTCCAGCAGGAACGGCTGCGACGCGCCTGCCCAGACGACGCGCTTGATGACCTGTTTGCGTCCCTTTTCGCCGAGGACGAAGTAAGCGCCCTGGCAAAGTCCCGACGCTGACATGCCGGCGGCAACGCGTTCCAGCTCGTCGAAACAGGCACGCATCCTGTCGATTTCCCCGGCGTGGAAAAGCGATTCGATCGTAATCCAACCGATATCGTGAAATGTGGCGATCTGTTCGTCCGTGAGCATTCTGCTGTGATTTTCCGGATCGCGATTGCTGGCCCTCGAATTTAGCCTCGCATTCTACCGCGATAGCGCCGGCCGAAAGTCAGCCCGAAATTTTTGATTCGCCAACCGTAAATCCCGACAAAGAGTCGCAGCGCACTCTTTATTTACCCGAGCCGGCGGAGTCGGGTACAACCTCTACAAGTTCGCCGGTACGATTCCCGGTGTCACGAATCCGGCAAGCGCAGGGATTTGCAGTGTCTGGTTGATCATTCCGATCATCGCTTCTCATCGCGACGACGCTATGTCATGCGGCTCCGCGGTTCAATCACGCACTGGGGGGCCAAGAAACGGCCTGGCATCCGCCGCTCACGCGGGACCGCCGCGACCGGCGTTCCGGTAGGCGCATTTTTCTCCGGAAACAGTTTGACATATCAAACTTTTATGAGGATTTCTTCAAATAAATGTGACCAATGTCACGGATCTCCGGCCGGTCATTAAACATAATCCCCACCGCGCTTGACGGGCACGGCCCGATTTGGAGCAATGATCGGGTTAACCAGTAGTAACGAGAGGTGGCCGCAATGGCCCCGCATTTGTCGATTCGCAGGGTAACCCTGTACGGCGCTCTCGCAGCGCTGACAATCTTTCTGTATGACCTGGTCAATCCGACCGGCATCGCTGCCGGCATGCCGTATATCGTACTGCCACTGCTCGGCTTGCTTGCGGGAACAACGCGAGCAGTGCTGGGGCTCGCCATTCTCGCCACCGTATTGACCGTTACCGGCATGCTGCTGTCGCCGCCCGGCGCACCGCTGTACGTCGTCCTGACGAACCGCATCATGAGCGCGACAATGACCTGGATCGTTGCATTCATTGCGATGCGCTACCTGAAGACCGGCGACAACCTGCGCGCGAGCCTCGAGAAACAGGCAATGCGCGATCCGCTGACGGAGCTCTACAACCGCCGCTACGTGTTCGGCTTTATTGAAAGTGAACTGAATCGATACCGTCGCTACGGCGATCGCTTCTCGCTGATTCTGATCGACGCCGATTACTTCAAACGCATCAACGATGAGTTCGGGCATCCTGCCGGGGATGCAGCCTTGTGCCACATAGCCGCATCCTGCATGCAATCAATTCGCGAAGCCGATGTCGTGGGTCGTTTCGGCGGCGAGGAGTTCATTATCGTATTGCCGCGGACCAATTCGACGCAAGCGGCAGTGGTCGCCGAGCGCATTCGCGAGTCGATGCACGAGTCCGCATTCCAATGGCAAGGCCGTGACATGGGCATCACGCTGAGCCTGGGTGTCACCGAAGTCGGTCCAGCGACGGCATCATTTGACGAGCTGCTGAAAGCCGCCGACCGGGCATTGTATGCCGCGAAGCGCGCGGGGCGCGATCAGGTCGCGATCGCCGCCGGCGCGACGTGCATAGCCGAGGAATCGAAAGCCGCCTGATTCTCGCTGCCGACGACGCGCCCGAGGGCCGTATTCAAACCTGATCCGGTGCTCCGCAACAGGATATCGCGACCGGACTCACCGTCGACATTTGCTACTGCTGGCCAATCTTGACTTTTCGCGCTGACTATTTGATCACGAAAGTGACCTGCACCTGCGCGAAAATACTGAACTGTCCGGCAGAGATCCCCGGCACCGATGCAGGCTGCCCCATGTCCATACGTCCACCCATCATCGGAATCGGATAGCCGCCGCCCGGCGACGTTGAAATCTGCAGCACCTCACCGAGCTCGACGCCGGCCAGCTTGGCGAGCGCCGCGGCGCGGCTGCGAGCGTCCGCCATCGCGGCCGCCCGGGCGCGTTCCTCGAGGGCCGCCGTGTCTTCCACGCTGAACCCGATGCCGTGGATCGCATTTGCCCCCGCATTCGTCACGGCCGCCAGCACCTTACCGAGCCGCTCGATGTCCCTGAACGTGATCCGGACGGTGTTATTGACCCGGTAGCCACTAATCGCAATCCCGCCGGCAGCCTGAGGATCGTGCTGTTGTTCCGGCCAGATGCTGTAGTCCGCCGTCTGGATGTCCAAAGCGTCGATGCCCTCGTCGCGGAGCGCCTGCATGATACGGTCGACGATCGCCTGGTTTTCCTGCGAAGATTCCAATACCGTCGAAGCCAGCGTTTGCACGCCGGCGTTGATCGTTGCCCGGTCCGGTGGCCCGGCCGCCTCACCCTGCCCGATTACCGTGATGCTGCGGGCGCCGCCCGCGCCTTCCTGTGCCGCCGCGAGAGCGGGTACCCCAATGACAAGAAAAGCCAACAATACCGCCCCAAGCCCATTCACCGACCTCACCTGATTACTCCTTATAAACACTAGCCAAGCGCTTACCCGCCACCGGCCGACATAGGACCGCGGGCCGAAAAAAAGTTCCAAAGGCGGACCGATTCGCGAAGCGAATCAGGAGCATGACCAATCGGCACGGCTTTTTCGGCTCCGCTACGCGTAACAAGTTGTAACTTTTGCGTCTAACCACCTTATTTTCCGCGGATATCGAGGTTAACCTCGATCGTCCTGACCCGGCCCGTTAATCCCGCTTACTCAGGAACGTCATGGGTGAACTGAAGCATTTCGAATCCGCGAACATCGCCATCGCAGGCAAGACAGAGAGCAACCCCGAAGGTAAAGGTCTCAACGGGTTTCTACTCGACTGGTATCAGAGTGAGCCAAAGCGTGTCGTGGCGAAGCCGCGGCGTCAGTTACTGGCCGAGTTTTTCACATCCATGCTTGTTCTGTCCGCGACGTTCAAGTTTCGCCCGGCAATCGGCACGGCAAATTATCTTTACTGGATCAGCGGCGAGTGGTCCCTGAGCCTTATCGCACCTGACGAATGGTCGCATGAAAGACGCGCTGGTTTTGCCGGGACGTGTGTACTGCAACGCGACATGACCTGGACGATTACACCGTCCGACTTGCTGGCCGAGAGCAACCCGGTGTCCGACGCAATCGGCCGATTCTACGACGCCTTCGCCGAGATGCTGGATACCGACCTTACGCTCGAAGAGGTACTGCCGTTTTACGTCGGCAGGCTGCCTTACTACCAGCGGTTGTATGCCAGCGCCCTGAGCCGCTCGTTGTGCGCCGCTGTGAGACTCGGTGATCAGACCTCAACCAGTTGCCGGGATTGGTACATGCTGCTTGCCCAAACGAAAATCGGTTTGTTGGCATACAAGGCCTGATTACTGGGACATGACACCTTTTTCGACACCTTTTGCGCTGTTCTTTGGATTACTGCTGATGACTTTTCCCGCCCCGCCACTCGACGCCTCCGGTTCTCATTCCAAGGGAGAACTGCTGCTCACGAACTTCACCGCAGACAGTTCCGACCTGGGCTGGTATGTGGTTAACGATAACGTCATGGGAGGACGGAGCCAGGGCGAATTCAAACAGACACAAGGCAAACTGAGTTTCACCGGCCTTACGAACACGAATGGTGGCGGATTCAGCTCGATCCGTACAAAATCCTTGCAGCTGGATTTGTCGAGTTATGCTGGAATACAGTTATATGTAAGGGGTGATGGTCGTCGCTACACCTGGCGACTGACGACCGCCGCGCGCCGGCATGGTCGGCAGGTCAGTTACTGGGCTGACTTCGAGACCCGAAACGGCACCTGGAATACGATAAAACTTCCCTTTTCCAGCTTCATTCCGAAGTACCGCGGTATTCAGCTGGACGGACCCGCGCTCGATCCCGGACAGGTCACGGGCATGGGCCTGATGATCTACGACAAACAAGATGGCCCTTTTGAATTGCACCTGGCCAGCGTGCAGGCCTATTCGGTGGAGGCACCCTTCACGCTGCTGCAGTACCAATGGACAAACCGCGTTCTCGTCGTCAGCGCACCGACCGAAGCTGATAAGAACCTGAGAGAACAGAAAAACGAACTGGTATTAACGCCTGAAGAATTTGCGGGCCGCGACATGGTACTCGTGACCCTGCTGGACAATGCGGTTTCTACAGCCGAGGACCGGGAATTAACCACCGAGGAAGTCTCGACGGCACGCGCAGCTTTGGGAATTCGCACCGGATCGTTCGCCCTGCGGCTGATCGGCAAGGACGGATCAGTAAAGTTGGCAAGTGAGAAAGCGACCCCGATGACAGAGATCTACGCCCTGATCGACAGCATGCCGATGCGGCAGAGAGAAAGAGCCGACCGCTAGTTGAAGGCCGGCGGATTCGCGATTCGCGTATGTCAATTCACTGATACCAGGCGGGCTGCCGATAAATCCAACGCAATTGCAGGCTGATGCCAACCAGAAAGAGGACTAACAGGATCAGGTAACTCATCTTCAAAATCGGATCTTCGATCGACGTCAGAACAGGATCACCAACGGGTAAGCGCAGCAAGCCGTCGGTTATCGCAGGAATGCAGTGAAAGAGCAGTGTCGCCGAGTAACTGACCGCCTGCACGTAACGAGATAATTGTCCGAAGATTTTCTTTGCAGCAGCTACTGTGCCTACAAGCAATGCGAACAATGTCATCACCGCCAAGACATGACCCGGGCCAAACTCGCCACGTTGAAAAATGGCCAGGGCAGTGCCCGCGGTAATCAAGGTGGTCACCAGATAGATCTGCCCCGAGCGCGTCTGCATGGAAATTTCCTTGTACCTTGCGAGCGTAAATACACCACTGATCAGGGCAGTGACGCCCATAGCGGTGTGAAACCAACCTAGCGGGATCATCTCGGGCATGCGGGGTCCGCCTATCGCTTATTTGGAGCGATGCTAGCACGAGATCGACGGTTCGATTTGGGCCAAGAGGTGAGTCGATCAATCAATGCTCTGCGGCCAGGGGCGAACCGATTCGTGAAGCGAACCAGCAGCACGAAATACCGCCACGCCAGAACACTCACGCAAACGAAGTCAGATGTCGCGCTTTCGGCGCGACTGGCGTTTACAATTTGCATTGAGCGCATTTTGGGTAAGATTCGTCTGTATGCCGACCAACGTAACCCCCGAATACAAGGAAGCCGAAGAAGCCTACCGCAAGGCGCGCGAGCCGAAAGAGCGTCTCGACTGCCTGCGGGAAATGTTGCGGACGATTCCCAAGCACAAGGGAACGGAGCACCTGCAAGCCGATATCAAGACGCGCATCAAGCAGCTGTCCGAGGAGCTCGCAGGACCAAAAAAAGGCGGCCGGCGCAAGGGTCCATCCCACGTGGTTCGTCCCGAAGGGGCCGCGCAACTGGCTCTTATCGGTCCGCCCAACGCCGGCAAATCAAGCTTGCATTCCCGTTTGACCGGGTCACGCAGTGACATCGGTCCCTATCCTTTCACCACGCATCTGCCGGTGCCGGGCATGCTGCCTTACGAGGACATCCACTTTCAGCTCGTGGACCTGCCACCCGTGTCGGCCGATTTCATGGAACCCTGGCTGGTCAATACCCTGCAACACGCCGATGGCGTGTTACTCGTCATCGACCTGAGCGATCCGGAATGCCTCGAACAAATACCCGTGATCATCGAGCGTCTGGCGGAGAAAAAGATTTTTCTCAGGGCAGAGTGGCCGGGAATGGCACGCGATAACGCCGAACCCGTCGCTCCAGAAGATCCGTTTCGCCTGGACCTGCCGACCGTATTGATTGCGAACAAGAGTGACCTCGATCCCGATCCCGAAGAAGTCGAGATCCTAGAGGAGTTACTCGGGATTAGTTTCCCTGCCCTGACGATGTCGGCGAAGACAGGAGATGGTCTGGATGAGCTGGGGCCTTTTTTATTTCGTGCCCTGCAAATCGTCCGTGTTTACACGAAGACACCCGGAAAAACGGCAGATGAGGACAACAAACCGTTCACGGTGCGTCGCGGCGGCACCGTTCTCGACGTCGCTACATTAGTCCACAAAGACATTGCCAAAGACATGAAGTTCGCACGCATGTGGGGCGCCGAGGTTTTCGA
>JBFHXJ010000047.1:0-29706 GCA_041598995.1 Woeseiaceae bacterium
ATTCGACGTTGGTGGTTCTTGCGAACATCTAAAGCAAACAAAAACACGCTGACGACAACTGCCCCGGCCTGCGACACTTTGCCTGATCTGGTATTTTTCGCAGCGGGAAATAGATGATCAGTTGTGAATAAGCCGGCAATCAAAAAAGTGCAGGCACGATTCGGGCCGGGATTTATCAGGCAGCTGCAGAATTACGTGCAGCTCATGCGCCTCGACAAGCCGATCGGTATATGGCTGCTCCTGTGGCCGACCCTGTGGGCGTTGTGGCTCGCTGGCAAAGGTCACCCCGATGCAGGCATTTTCGTCGTATTCATGCTCGGCGTCGTCATCATGCGTTCCGCCGGCTGCGTGTTGAATGATTTTGCCGATCGCAATATCGATCCCTACGTGGAACGAACCCGGATGCGGCCGATTGCATCCGGTGCGGTTTTGCCCATGGAAGCGCTGACCCTGTTTTGCGCGCTTGCCCTGATCGCCATCGGTCTGGCGGCGATGCTCAATCGTCCCGCGCAAATCCTCGCTGTCATTGGCGCCGGCCTGACCATCGTTTATCCGTTCATAAAGCGTTTCGTTTCGATTCCGCAATTCGTATTGGGCGCTGCGTTTGGTTGGGCCGTACCAATGGCGTTTGCCGCACAGACCGGCGAAACCGAGCAGCTTGCCTGGCTGGTTTTCGGCACGGCAATCATCTGGGCCGTCATCTACGACACTTTCTATGCCATGGCCGATCGCGAGGACGACAAGAAAATCGGCGTCAAGTCCACGGCGATTCTATTCGGCGATGCCGACCTGTTCGTGATCGGCGGCTTGCAGATCCTGATGCTTGCGGCACTCGTGTTGATCGGCAATATGGCGGAGCTAGGCCTCGCTTATTACACATCGGTGTTCATTGCCGCCATCCTGATGGCGTGGCACCAGTGGGTCGCCCGCAACCGCCAGCCTGCCGCCTGCTTCAAGGTGTTCATGCACAATCACTACATCGGCATGATCGTATTTATCGGCATTGTGCTGCACTACACTTTTGATCCGGCCACCCCGGCGTAGGCCCGCGCAACCGTGAGCACGCCGACGGATTCGGCGCCTGCCCTGAGCAGTTCGGTGGCGAGCTCTGAACAGGTTTCACCCGTCGTGATCACGTCGTCGATGATCAGTGGGTGAAGGCCGGGCAGTTTTCCCGGGACCCTGAATGCACCCTGCAAATTTCTGCGGCGCTGCGAGGCGCTGAGCCCGGTCTGTGCCGCGGTTGCACGGATACGCTTTGGCTGTATCAGGATCGGCAGTGCGGTCCAGGCATGGAGCGGCCGGCAAAGCTCGATCGCCTGGTTGAAGCCCCGGCGCATCTGGCGCCAGCGATGCAGGGGCACGGGCACCAGTGAATCGACCACCGGGAACTCCCGTTCGAGAGATTCCTGCAGCAACGCGGCAAGCGCCGGGACGTACCACAGCTGCCGCTTGAATTTGATCGCCTTCAGCATATCGTCAACCGGAAAATCGTAAATGAGCGGGGCGCGTGCCTTATCGAAGGGCGGCGGCTTTGCCTGACACGATGCGCAAGCGACGGCGGCAGGCTGGATTCCTGTCATCGGCTGGCCGCAGCGTTCACAGAATGTGTCGTTCCATGGCAGCATGCGCCGACACGGCTCGCAGACGCGAGCGAATTCTCCCGCCTGATCACAGACAACGCAGCTCGCGGCGAAGCGCCGCTGCAGCAGATCGTGGAGCGCATCAGGTAGGAACCGCACGATACGCCATCCTGCATCATCGTGCCGCAGGCAACAGTCGCTCAATCCGGGTTTTTTGCCTGCAATATCACTTTGAACCTATGCTTTGACAATGGTCACGCCTGCCCCAGCACTGGTGTCACGGGACGTCCAGCGAAGATTCGACCGCGCGGCGGCCGGCTTCGACGACGCGGATTTCGTGTACCGCGTGACGTTCGGCGGACTCATCGGCCGACTCGAGCCGGTGGCGATGCAGCCACGCCTGGTGCTCGATCTGGGTTGCGCGACGGGTAAAGGCAGCAAAGCGCTGGTTCGCCAGTATCGAAAATGCCGCGTCCTGGGCCTCGATACGTCCGTCTCGATGCTGCGCGAGGCCGCAAAGCGCCGCACCCTTTTCTATAGGCCGGCGGTCGTGCAGGCCGACGCACGCCGCGTGCCGCTACGCGATGGCAGCGTCGACCTGGTCCTGGCAAACATGATCCTGCCCTTTATCCACGACCATGCCGTCTGTCTCGGTGAAATCGCACGGGTATTGCGCAAGGGCGGCGTATTCGCGTTCGCAACGTTGGGCCCGGACAGTCTGTCGGAAATTCGCGCAGCCTGGCAGTCGATCGACGACGACCGGCACGTCTGTGTCTTTCCAGACATGCACGATATCGGCGACGCCATGGTGCGCGCCGGTCTCCGCGATCCGGTACTGGACGTCGACCACCTGAACGTCACCTACAAAAGTACGAAGGCGCTGTACCGGGACCTGACGAGCGCCGGCGCACGAAACTGCCTCCGCGAGCGAAGGCGAACGCTGACCGGGAAATCGAGATTCAGGGCGATGGACCAGCAACTCGCCGCACGCATGATCGATAATATGCTGTCATTGAGGCTCGAGATCGTTTACGGCCATGCATGGGGAGGCGGCCCGCGATTGCCCGCCGGCGAGCACCGGGTCGACCCCCGAAAAATCTCCCGCCGGTCGCCAAAGTCATGACCAACAGATTCGACGAAATTATTGAAAGCGAGCAGTTCCGGCGATACTTCCTGCCGTTGGCAGCGCTCGCGCTGATCGCCCTGTTCCTGTCCCTTGGCGTCTGGCAACTCGGTCGCGCCGCCGACAAGAGAGCGGTGCGCGCGCTCTTTGAAAGCGATGCGCCGTACACACCGCTTACCCGGGACATGTCGGTTACGGAGTATCAGTTGCTCGAAGCCGAAGGCGAGTACCTTGCCGAGCGACAGGTGCTGATCGACAACGTGATCCTCGATGGGCGGACCGGTTTTTATGCGATCACGGCATTTCGCTACGCACCGGACGAGCCGCTGCTGCTCGTTAATCGTGGCTTCATCCCGAAGCAGCCCGGGCATGCGGCGAAACCCGGCCTCGATGTCGCCGCGGCCACGCGAATCATTCGTGGCCGCGCCGGATTTCTGCCGCAAGTCGGTATTCGCTCCCGCGAGGCATTCCTGGTCGACGACGACTGGCCGAAACTGGCGAACTATCCCACCCTCGATGATCTGTCCGCGCAGCTCGCTGCGGATCTTGTGCCGTTCGTGCTGCTGCTGGGGCCGGACGAGCCCGACGGCTTCGAGCGCCGGTGGCAGCCCAGGGACCGCGGGCCGATGATGCACTACGGCTATGCCCTGCAATGGTTCGCCATGGCGGCGGCCGTGGCCGGCGTTGTGCTCTGGAGACAGCGCAAAAAGCGCGCATGAGGTGCTTCGGGGGCTTTGTTGCACCGGAATTCGCGGCCCGATACAGTAGTGCCCGCGGATTCGCGTAGGGGCGTGACAACAACACAACATCTGCGCCCTTTCCGTTGACGGGTCATGGGCATCCAGGCGAAGTCAGTGCCTGCGGCGCCATATATTTTTTCGACGAGCCGGTGCAGATGGCCGGTTGCTCGGAGTCAAGGATTTGAGTGTAAGCACCATTCAACGAGCTGCAGACTGGCGCGATTACTATCAGCTGACCAAGCCGAAAGTCGTCATGCTCATCGTCTTCACGGCGATCGTCGGCATGTTCATGGCGGTACCCGGCTGGCCCGGTGTCGTTGCACTGCTCTTCGGCACCCTCGGCATCGGCATGGCCGCGTCCTCGGGTGCGGTCGTCAATCATGTGCTCGATGCGCGCATAGACATCAACATGTCACGCACGAAAAGCAGGCCCTTGCCGCAAGGCAGGCTGTCGGAGGCCCAGGCGCTGGCTTTTGCGACGATGCTTTGTGTGATTTCGATGCCGCTTTTGTGGTTCGTCGTCAACCCGCTGACGGCGGTCCTGACTTTCGCCTCGTTGATCGGTTACGCAGTCATCTACACAGTCTATTTGAAGCGTGCGACACCGCAGAACATCGTCATCGGCGGGGCGGCCGGCGCCACGCCGCCGGCTCTCGGCTGGACTGCCGTTACCGGGGAGATACACAGCGATGCCATCCTGCTTTTCCTGATTATCTTCGTATGGACACCGCCGCATTTCTGGGCGCTGGCAATCGCCAAGAAGGAGGAATACGAGAAGGTCGGCATTCCCATGTTGCCGGTGACGCATGGCAACGAAATCACGCGCAAGTACATCCTCTTTTACACGGCGCTCCTGGTATTCGTCACCTTGCTGCCTTACGCGACCGGCATGAGCGGCTTGATCTACCTGGCAAGCGCCGTCATTCTCGGTGGCAAGTTCTTGTATTACGCGATTCGCCTGCGCTCCGATGACGGTGTCAAACTGCCGATGCGCGTGTTCCGCTACTCGATCAATTACCTCATGATGCTGTACGCGGCACTGCTGATCGATCACTACTTTATTCTTCGTTTGTCCATCTAGTTTGCCTACTCGGGGGTCTGAGCCGGGCTCTGACCCCAACCTGCTTCTCAGTTTTAAATCTGTTTCCTTGTGCAATGACTGCCCGGTAATACACTCGGCCGGCATGGATCCCGTCGGGCACAGTTTCGACAGCATATTGCGGCCGCAGCTCGATCGGCTGTATCGGCTCGCCTTTCGTCTCACCGGATCGAAGCCGGAGGCAGAGGACCTGTTCCAGGACGTACTCCTCAAGGCCTACACGCGACTCGACGATCTGCTGGACATCGAGCAACCCGGAGCCTGGTTGTGCCGGGTGATGTACAACCACTTCATCGACAACCGGCGTCGTTTCGCACGCGCACGGCTTTTCAGCGTCAGCGAGGCACAACTCGGCGAGTCCGGCCTCGAATCGCTGCCGGGATCGCTCGACCCGGAGCGCGACGCGGACCGCCTGATTAACATAACGCGGCTCGAGCGCGCCCTCGCAAAATTGAGCGACGCGCACCGGCTCGCGGTGCTGCTGCACGACACCGAAGGCTATAAACTCGAGGAAATTCAACAAATTACAGGAGACCCCGTCGGCACCATCAAGTCCCGGCTGCACCGCGCGAGGGCGCGCCTGCGAGCGCTGCTCGATGAGGATGGAACCGAAGCAGGGGCTCGAGCGTGTAAGACCTTAAGCAGGAAGTGAACGATGACTTGTACGGAACTCACGGCGACGCTCGATGACTATGTGGACGGCCTGATGGATCCGGCCGACGCCGAGTCTCTCGCCGCACACATCGAGACCTGCGAGGTGTGCCGCCGGGTGCTCGGGAAGGAGCTCGAGCTGCGCGAGTCGTTGAGGGATTACGGAGAATCCACGATGCCACACGCCGATGCAGCATTTTTCGATCGCGCCATGAGAAACGCGGCGCGCGAGGGAACGCGCCACCAGCGCAGCCGCTGGGTCATGACGGGCATCGGCGGCACAATCGCCGCCGGACTGGTCTTGTGGCTGCTCGGCGGGCTCGTGCAGACGCCGCCTGATTTGGAAACGCCGACCATTCCGGCGATCGTCATGACCCTCGAAGAACCGCGCAAGCTGAATCTGGTTTTTTCCTCGGCCACCGCGCTCGCCGATGCGACGATGACGGTGGTGCTGCCGGAGGGCGTGGAAGTCGAGGGATTTGCGGGTCTCAGGGAGATCACCTGGATGACCAGCTTGAATGCGGGCAAGAACGTCTTGCCGCTGACACTCATTGCGACTTCCCCGCAAGGCGGGGAAATCATGGCCACGCTGCGACACGGCAGCGACGACAAGACCTTTCGCGTACGCGTGAAAGTCATTTAGGGAAGCCGGGTTCTTGCCCGGGTGAAGTAGGGAGCACTTGTGATGAAACCATTCCGTATTTTTCTGGCCGGCGTCGGCTTGAGCCTGCTGGCGCTGACTCCGGCGACAGCCCTGGCTGACGACGACGGGCTCGACGTGACGATGGAGGTGCTCGACAGCATTGCGGATATCGACGGCGACGTCATCGTGATGCAAGGGCCGGAAGGCGACGAATCCGATGCGCATGAAGACGACAGTCATGAGCACGACGGCGATGCGGTCGCCGAGCATGACGAGTCAGACGAAGCATCGGATCGCGAGCGCGATCGGATCGGTGGCGAGCATGTCAATGACGAGGCCGATCCGGAGCACGATTTTCTCGCCGATGCGAGGGACGATGATTTCACGCACGACGAAGACTTCGCATCCGACGAAGACGAAGAGCATTCCGAGGATGAAAGTGACTTCGACGAAGGCGATGACATCGACTCCGATGAGCACGACGAGGAACCGATGGACGACGAACCGATGCACGACGATGAATTCGTCGACGGCGAGGGATCGGATGGCGCCTCGGAAAATGACATCGCCGACGAAACTGCCGATGCCGATTTCGCAGATGACGACGTTGCCGACGACGACATGACCGACGAAATGGTCAGCGACGAGGCCGAGTCCGACCCGACGGACGAGCCCGGCGACGATGTTGCCGGTGACGAGAGCGTCTAGTGGCGGGCCGCAAACCCGCTGAACGCGGCTAAAGCAGCTGCCACGATGGCTCCCTGAGCAGGATTTTCCCCCTCGCGATTGATCGCAGGGGGAATTTCTTGCACCGGGTCACAGAGTTACAACCCGTTTAATGAGAATTTGCACGGACCGGGTTCTGTGCCCCGCCCTGAGCCGGCGGCGGCTCCCGTCAGGAGTCCTGAAACCTTGGGCTATACGCTGATTACACGTGGCCTCGCCGCCGCGATCGCGATGGCCGTTCTGTGCCACGCCGCGCCACAAGCCGCGCAGGCGGCGACGGCGAGCGAGCTATTTGCCGACGGCAATCGCCTGTTCCGCGACGAGCTTTACTGGGCCGCCCTGTTGCGTTACCGACAGGCCGGCGAGGCGGGCATGGATACGCCGTTGCTGCACTACAATTCCGGGGTCGCACACTACAGGGCGCAGCAGTACGCACGCGCCCGCGAATCCCTCCAGAAGTCCAGCCGTTACGGCCCGCTCGCGCCGATCTCGCATTACAACCTGGGGCTCACCGCCTATGCCGATGGTGACATCGACGAGGCGCTCGGCTGGTTCCGCCGCGCCAGGGACCAGGAAGCGCGCCAGGATATAAGAAGGCTTGCAGAGCGCGCGATAACGCGCCTCAGTCGCGAGCTCGCGCGTGCCGAACCGATAGGGATTGCCGCCACCGTTTCCGAGCGCGATCGCAAGTTCACCAATTTCGAGTTACGGGCGCGTGTCGGCGCGGGCATCGACGACAACGTTTACCGTTCACCGGCCGAACCCTATGTAGACCTTTCTGATCCGGCACAGCCGGTGATTACGCCGGTGGTCCAGGAAGGTACTTATGTACCCGTGAGCCTGCGTGCGAAGTATCAGGTCAACAGTCTCGAGAACGAGGGATTCTTCGGCATGTACAGGCTGGGTGGCCGATACTATGTCGACCAGGCGCTGAAGAATGCCAACGAGTACCTGCACGAAGTCGGTTTCGGCAGCGAATACAGGCGACGTGAAGAATCGAGAGAACGCCGCGTTTACAGCGCCTTCAAGCTGGCTCAGCACGAGGAGACTTATTACGACCCGGATACCGGCCTCACGCGCAGCGCCGGCGGCCTCGATATCGGCGATCGGATGTCGTACATCCGCTACGGGCCCGAATTCTGGATCCGCGAACGGTTCGGCAAATTCACGATCGGCGGACGTGCCAAAGGACAACTCTGGAATTACGAGGAGACGCTCGCAGTTCCCGAATACGATCATGAGTTCTGGAAGCTCGGCGTCAACACGCAATACCAGTTTACTTCCACGTCGCTCGTGCGCCTGAGCGCCGAATACTACACGCGGCGCTTCGGTGACCGGCCTTCATACGAACTCGATGGCACACAGCCCCTCGGTAATCCGCCGATCCGTTACGACTACACCGAATACGCCGTCGAGGCGCGGCAGAGAATCACACGGACTTTCTGGTTTGGTGTCGCCTATGCGCGAACCACGAGAGAAGACCATCACGTCGGATACAACAATTATTTGCGCGACAGATACACCGCCCAGTTACACCTGACGGTCGGCGATCGTTTCTATCTCGACGCGAGTGCAGCATACGAGATATACAACTACGAGAATGCGTTCGCGTTTCACGAACCGATCGCCGGAAGAAAGACGCTCGAGAGAGCGATCGGCACCGTTCTGGCTGGATTTCGCATGACCGACCACTTGAGTCTCGTGGGCGAGTTCTACTATCGCGATATCACTTCGAACGACACGCGAATCGAATACGCGCGTAATCAAATGCTCATCGGCGTGCGCTGGACGCAGTAGGGGCGGCGTAAGACCCGAATCGGATTAGAATCGTTCGCGGCGACGGCCGCTCCTGATATTCCGAAGTCCGTTCCCGGATTTGTAAATCATCGGATCCTTGCCCAGTTACTTGCGGCATCCCCGCTTGTATTCTTTGCTAGACTGCGCCTCCGGACCCTGAGAGCGCCGATGGACGTTACCCCAATACTCGATTCGCTGAACGAGGCTCAGCGCCGCGCCGTCACGGCGCCGCCCGACCCGGTACTGGTCATTGCCGGCGCCGGCAGCGGCAAGACGCGGGTCCTCACGCATCGCGCCGCCTGGCTCATCGATGTCGAGGGTGTCTCACCGCAGAACCTGCTTGCCGTCACGTTTACCAACAAGGCCGCCGCGGAGATGCGTGGTCGCATAGAGTCGCTCCTCAAAATGCCGGTCAATCACCTCTGGATAGGCACCTTTCATGGCCTCGCCCATCGCCTGTTGCGAAGACACTGGCAGGATGCTGGATTGCCACAGAACTTTCAGATCATCGACGCCGACGATCAGTTAAGTATTCTGAAGCGCCTGTTGAAGAACCTCGAACTCGATGACGATCGTTGGGTGCCGCGTGAAATCCAGTGGTTCATCAACGCGCAAAAAGATGAAGGCTTGCGTCCGCAGCACCTCGATGACGAAGGCGATGCCCAACGTCGACAGCTCATTTCCTTCTATCGCAGCTACCAGGAAGTGTGCGACCGCGGCGGGCTCGTGGATTTTGCGGAGCTGCTGCTCCGTGCGCACGAGCTGTGGCGCGATCATCCGCAAATCCTGAACTCGTATCAAAAACGATTCGGTCACCTGCTGGTCGACGAATTCCAGGATACCAACGCGATCCAGTACGCATGGCTGCGGCTGCTCGCCGGCAGGGAAGGAGTCCCGTTTGTCGTCGGCGACGACGACCAGTCGATCTACCGCTGGCGCGGCGCCCGGGTGGAGCACATCCACCAGTTCCAAAAGGACTTTCCGGGCACACAGGTCGTAAAGCTGGAGCAAAACTACCGATCCACGGCGACGATTCTGAACGCCGCGAACGCTGTCATCGCGAATAACGATTCCAGAATGGGCAAGAACCTGTGGACGGAAGGCGATACCGGAGAGGCGATTCGACTTTATTCTGCCTATAACGAACGTGATGAAGCGGAGTTCGTGGTCGCGCGGCTGCTCGAATGGAGCGAGCAGGGAAATCCGCGTGCCGACGCCGCCGTTCTCTATCGATCCAATGCGCAATCGCGCGTTCTCGAAGAGAGCCTGATCAACGCCGGTCTGCCATACCGCGTCTACGGCGGACTCAGGTTTTTCGAACGTGCCGAAATCAAGGACGCGCTCGCCTACCTGCGACTGATCGCAAACCGTGACGACGATGCCTCATTCGAGCGCGTCGTCAATCGTCCGCCACGTGGTATCGGCGCACGAACGGTCGCGGCCATGCGCGAATACGCGCGTGCGAACGCTTCGCCCTTGTGGCGTGCCGCCGGCGCGATCGCGAGTGGAGACTTGAACAGCAGAACGGCGAGTTCGGTCATCCTGTTTCTCAATCTCATCGAGCGCATGTCGAGGGACATTGCCGGGCTCGACCTGGCGGAGCAGGTGGACCACGTGATCCACGCCAGTGGCCTCCTTGATTTCTACCGAAAGGAGAAAGGCGAGCGTGCCGAGACGCGGGTAGAGAACCTCGAAGAGCTGGTCAGTGCCGCCCAGAGCTTTACGCCCGATCCTGCGGATGACATGACGCCGCTCGACGCATTTCTCTCGCATGCGGCGCTCGAGGCGGGTGAAGGACAGGCCGACGCCTGGGAAGACTGCGTGCAACTGATGACGATGCACTCCGCAAAGGGACTCGAGTTTCCACTGGTGTTTCTCTGCGGCATGGAAGACGGTCTGTTTCCGCACCAGCGTTCCGTGGCGGATTCGCAGGGATTGGAGGAGGAACGCAGATTGTGCTATGTCGGTATGACTCGCGCCAAGCAATTGCTCTATGTCACGTATGCCGAGCAGCGGCGACTGCACGGCATGGACAGCATCTCACAGCCTTCCCGCTTCATCGCCGAGATTCCCGATGAGTTTCTCGAAGAAGTGCGGCCGCGGGTCGAGGTCACCCGTCCGTCAAGCTTTCGGGGCCGATCCGCGATCTCGCCCGGTGCCGAATTGGGAATCAAGCTGGGACAGAGAGTGCGGCATGGCAAATTCGGCGACGGTGTCATCCTGAATTGCGAGGGACAGGGCGCGCACGCGCGAGTCGAAGTCAATTTCGAAACGGCCGGCACGAAGTGGCTCGTGCTCAGTTATGCAAATCTCGATCTCATGTAGAATACGCCGCGCACACCCTCTGTATAGAGCCGTGGACAGATAATGAAAATACTAATTCTCGGCGCCGGCCAGGTCGGCTCCTCCGCGGCGTATCATCTGTCGCGCGAAGAAGCCAACGAAGTGACCGTGGTCGACATGAGCGCCGACGTGCTGCGTGATCTCCAGGATCGCCTCGACATACGCACTGTCGTTGGTCATGCGGCATATCCCGACGTGCTCGAGCGGGCGGGTGCCAACGATGCGGACATTATCGTCGCCCTCACCGACTCCGACGAATGCAACATGGTTGCCTGCCAAGTCGCTTACACACTTTTCAAGACACCGACAAAGATTGCGCGCATTCGTGCCGCCGATTACATGAATGCGCGGGCGCTTTTTGCGCAGGAGGCGATTCCCGTCGACGTACGCATCAGCCCGGAGCAGCTCGTATGCGAATACGTCGAGCAGCTCATCCGCTATCCGGGCGCGTTGCAGGTACTCGAATTCGCGGACGGCCGTGTTCGACTCGTGGGCGCGCGCGCCGATCGTGGCGGTTTGCTCGTCGGACAGAAGATTGCGACATTGAGAGAGCACATCCCGAATACCGAAGGGCGCATTGCCGCAATTTATCGCGAAGGCAAGTCACTGCAGCCGGACGGCGACACCGTAATCCGAGAGGGCGACGAGGTGTTTTTCGTCGCGGCTCGCCAGGACGTCCGCGTGTTCATGAGTGAAATGCGGAAGCTCGATGAACCCGTACGGCGCGTCGTCATCGCCGGCGGCGGCAATATCGGCGTCCGCCTGGCACTCGCCCTGGAGCAGACGAATCAGGTCAAGATTATCGAGCGTGATACCAACCGCGCGCGCGCCATATCCGAGCGATTGAACAAGGCGATCGTCCTCGTGGGCGACGCGGCGGACGAGGAATTGCTACTGGAGGAAAACGTCGACAACGTGGATGTCTTTTGTGCGCTGACCAATGCCGAGGAGGCCAACATACTGTCGGCCATGCTCGCGAAGCGACTTGGCGCGCGGAAGGTCATGGCCCTGATCAACCGGCCCTCCTATGCCGACCTCGTCGAGGCCGGATCCATCGACATTGCGATCTCGCCACAGCAGATAACGATCGGCTCCCTGCTGGCGCACGTGCGCCGTGGCGATGTCGTCAAGGTACATTCCCTGCGTCGCGGTGCCGCGGAAGCAATAGAGGCCGTTGCGCACGGGACGGCGGGCGAATCCCAGGTCGTCGGCAGGAAAATCGAGGACATCGAGTTGCCGCGTGGCGCGAACATTATTGCCGTCGTGCGCGGCGACCAGGTCATCATCGCGCATCACGACACGGCTATCGAAAGCGACGACCACGTCATTCTGTTCATGACCGACCGGCGAAAGATCGACAGGCTCGAGAACCTGTTCCAGGTCGGCGTATCGTTCGTCTGAGACGCGCCCTGTAATGCGAACCGGCAAATGAACCGCCTAGTCGTACAACGAATCCTCGGTCTCTTGCTGATGATGTTCAGTGTATCTATGGTGCCGCCCGTCATCGTCGACCTCGTCTACGGGGAACAGTCGTGGAAGCCGTTCGTCGAAAGTTTCGGCATAACGCTGTTTGTCGGCCTTGTCCTGTGGTACCCGGTGCGCGATTCGCGCAAGGATCTGCGACTCCGCGACGGTTTCCTCGTGGTCGCCTCATTCTGGACAGGGCTCGGCCTGGCCGGAGCCTTGCCGCTGTATCTCGCCGAGGTGCCGGTGATGTCGGTTACGGATGCGATCTTCGAGTCCGTGTCCGGACTCACGACGACCGGGGCCACCGTACTGATCGGCCTGGACGCGCTGCCCAAGGCGATCCTTTACTACCGCCAGCAGATGCAATGGCTCGGCGGTATGGGCATCATCGTTCTTGCGGTCGCCGTACTGCCGATGCTGGGTGTCGGCGGCATGCAGTTATTGCGCGCCGAAACGCCCGGGCCCGTCAAAGACTCGAAGCTCACGCCGCGCATCACGGAAACGGCAAAGACGCTTTGGTATGTCTACGTCGCGTTTACGCTGTTTTGCCTTGCCGGTTACATGTTTGCCGGTATGGAATTCTTCGACGCGCTTTGTCACGCCTTCTCAACCGTCGCGATTGGCGGTTTCTCGACACACGATCTGAGCATCGGGCATTTCGCCAGTCCTGCCATCGACATGGTTGCGATCGTTTTCATGTTTCTCGCCGGCGTAAATTTTTCACTGCATTTCTTCGCCTGGCAAAACGTCTCGATCAAACATTACGCGCAGGACCCGGAATTCAAGGCATACGGGTTCCTGTTGCTGGTCCTCGCACTGACCGTCATAGCAGCGTTGATCTATCGCGGCACGTATACGAATATCAGTGACAGCATTATCAATGGTCTTTTCCAGGCCGTGTCGATCGGCACGACAACGGGATATACGACTGCAAACTATGCGGCATGGCCGGGTGCCCTGCCGGTGTTGCTGATCCTCGCCAGTTTCATCGGCGGTTCTGCAGGGTCGACGGCCGGCGGCATCAAGGTCATTCGCTGCCTGCTCATCGCCAAGCAGGGGCTAAGAGAGATCATCCGCCTGGTGCACCCGAACGCCGAAATACCGGTGAAACTCGGACGCGATGCCGTTCCGTTTCGCGTCGTCGACGCAGTCTGGGGATTCTTCTCTATCTACATCATCGTATTCGGCATCATGTTGATCGCGATGATGGCCGCGGGCCTCGACCAGGTGACGGCATTCTCGGCCGTAGCCGCCACATTGAATAATCTCGGCCCGGGGCTCGGTGAGGTGGCAGCCGGCTTCATGACACTGGGCGACGTGCCGAAATGGATCGCGATTCTCGCGATGCTGTTGGGCCGATTGGAAATCTTCACGCTTCTGGTGCTGATCACGCCGACGTTCTGGCGTCACTGACCTCCCGATGAGCAAGACCAGGAGCGACATCGGCGCGTGCATCGATCGCGTTAACTGCGCCAGCGGTCGGGCCGTGTCCTGGCTGACGCTTGCGATGGTGCTCGTGACGTTCATCATCGTCGTCCTGCGCTACGTGTTTGGCGTAGGCCTGATCTGGCTGCAGGAAACGCTGACCTGGTTCCACGCCGTCGTCTTCATGCTCGGTGCGGCCTATACGCTGCACGAAGACGAGCACGTGCGCGTCGACATCTTTTACCGCAACATGTCCGATAAGCGTCGCGCCTGGGTCAACCTGCTCGGTGTAATACTGTTCGTCTTTCCTATGTGCGCGTTCTTCGTCTGGACCTCCTGGAGTTACGTCGTCTCGTCCTGGCTGATCGGCGAGGTCTCGCGAGATGCCGGCGGCCTGCCGTATCCCTTCGTTCCATTGTTGAAGACGGCGTTGATTATCATGCCGTTCGCCGTGGCGCTGCAGGGCCTGTCCCTCATGCTGCGATCGGTCAGGATCATCAGGGGCAGCTGAGGTGGAATGGGTTGCGCTCCTGCTTTTCCTGTCGGTTGTCGGCTTGCTGCTGGCGGGATTCCCGGTCGCATTCTCGCTCGGGGGCACAGCCCTCGCTTTTGCGTTCTTCGGCATCCTCGCCGGCGGCTTCGAGTCCGCATTCCTCTCCGGCCTGCCGAGCCGCATCTTCGGCATCATGACCAACGACACGCTGGTCGCGGTGCCGCTGTTCGTGTTCATGGGCATCACGCTCGAGCGGGCGCGGATCGCCGAGGACCTGCTCGAGACCCTGAGCGCGCTATTCGGCAGGCTCAGAGGCGGCCTCGGCATCTCCGTGACGCTGGTCGGCATGTTGCTCGCGGCCAGCACCGGTATCGTCGGCGCGACCGTCGTCACGATGGGGTTGCTGTCGCTGCCGACGATGCTGAAGCGCGGCTACTCGCCGGAGATTGCGACCGGAACGATCTGCGCGTCCGGCACTCTGGGGCAGATCATCCCGCCGTCGATCATCCTGGTCATGCTCGGCGACGTCATGTCGTCGGCCTACCAGCGGGCACAACTCGCGCAGGGTACGTTCTCGCCGGACACGGTATCGGTCGGCGACCTGTTCGCCGGCGCGCTGATACCGGGTCTGCTGCTCGTCGTACTTTATATCCTGTGGCTCGTCGTCATGGCCATCTTCCGACCGAAAGCCATGCCGGCGCATATTGTGGCGGAGGGCGACAGCGTATCCGTCGGCGGCATACTGAATGCACTGGCACCGCCGCTGATCCTGATCTTCGCGGTGCTCGGATCCATACTCGGCGGCCTCGCCACGCCGACCGAGGCGGCAGGTGTAGGCGCGACGGGGGCGATGCTGATCGCATTGCAACGCCGTGCACTCACGATGGAGCGTCTCCGGGAAATCATGCGCGGCACGCTGCGCATCAGCAGCATGGTGTTCATGATCCTGATCGGCGCGTCGCTCTTTTCGCTGGTCTTTCGCGGTTATGGCGGGGACGATGGCGTGCACGCGGTGCTCGGCGCGCTTCCCGGCGGCGTGTTCGCCGCGGTCGTCGTCGTCATGCTGGTGATGTTTTTGCTGGGATTCGTGCTCGACTTCATCGAGATCACGTTCGTCGTCGTACCGATCGTCGGTCCCGTCCTGCTGGGCATGGGGCTCGATCCCGTCTGGCTCGGCATCATGATCGCGATCAACCTGCAGACATCTTTCCTTACGCCGCCTTTCGGCTTTGCCCTTTTTTACCTGCGTGGCGTGGCGCCGGCCGAAGTCACGACCGGGCAGATTTATCGCGGCGTCATTCCATTCGTCGCCATACAGCTCCTGGCACTGCTGATCATCGCCGCACTGCCCGAACTCGCGACCTGGCTGCCTGATCAGTTATACGGTTATTGAGACAGATCGACGATCGCGGCTCGTCGCGCTCACATCGCAATATGCCAGGAACAACAGACATCGGCTAAATCTCCCGCGCATTCATGTAGGCGAGCTCGCTGATGCGCTGATTGGGTTCCGACAGTTCCTGGAATTCCCGGTAAGAAGCTTCGATCCGCGCCGCCCATTTGTCCCTCGCAACGAGTTCCTGGATCGCTTCCTTGCTCAATCGTCGCAGCAGCACCAGCACGTCGTCCGGCAGCCTGCGGATCTCTATGTTCGGGTCTGCCTGCATCTGTTTGAGTGCGACGGCGTTGCCCCAGGTGTATTCCGCCATCATCTCGACATTGATGGCCGCGCAGACGTTCTCGACGATCGCCTGCAAGTCCTCCGGCAGCGAATTCCAGGCATCGAGATTGACTGTGCATTCGAGCATCGGGCAGGTCTCGTGCCAGCCGGGATAGTAGTAATAGCGCGCCGCCTTGTGCAGACCGAGCGACAGGTCGTTGTAGGGGCCCACCCATTCCGCCGCGTCGATGGCGCCGGTCTGCAGGGAGGTGAAAATCTCCGAGGCCGGCACGGTAATCTGTGTCACGCCTGCGCGCCGCATGACCTCGCCGCCCATGCCGGGGATACGCATCTTCAGGCCTTTCAGGTCCGCGACCGAATTGATCTCCTTGTTGAACCAGCCCGCCATCTGCACCCCGGTGTTGCCGGCCGGAAACGGTATGACGTTCAATGGCGCATACAGCTCGCGCCACAGCTCGAGGCCACCGCCGTAGTACATCCAGGCATTGATCTCGTGCACCGTGTGGCCGAAAGGGATGGCGGTGAACCACTGCGCGGCCGGGATCTTGCCGCGGTGGTAATAGGCGGAGTCATGCCCCATCTGCACCGTGCCGCGGCTGACCGCGTCCAGCACCTCGAGCGCCGGCACCAGCTCGCCGCCCGCAAAGATCTTGATTCTCAAGCGGCCGTTGCTCGCCTGCTCGATCTTTCTCGCGAGATTCTCGACGCCGACGCCGAGCCCCGGCAGGCCGGGCGGCCAGGACGTTACCAGGTTCCACTCGAAGGTTTTGCCCGATCTGACATCAGCCGGGCCGCATTCGGCCGTTTCGCGGCTGCAGGCCGCTGCGCCCGCCGCCATGGCGAGGCCGCCCATAAAGTCACGTCTTTTCATTGCCGCTGCTCGTCGCTATCGGTGGACAAGCCGCAGAGTGTAGTGGGCCCGGTGCGGCCTGCAAATCGCTTTGCAGAAATAGTTTTCTCCCACAAATACCTGCTTATTCGCGATCAGGTGATCAAACAATCCCACTTTTTTCATTATTTCAGGAATGTGGGACGGATAACTCGATATTTGCCCGTCATTGGGCGTTTGTGGACCGATGAACCCCGAGACAGGCACAAAAAGGCCCCGGCCTGGCGACCGAGGCCCCCCATCCCTGGCGCGGGAGGGTCGAACCGGACTTCCCTGACCGGTGCCGCCCCTCCGATTGCCGCTCGCCCGGCCCGGAACGGACGCGCCTCCCGCGTAGAGAGCCTGCCACGATCCGCCGCGCGGGGATGCCGCTTAAATTGAGGGATCAGGGGATAAACGGCGTTTATCATGGCGCCACATGGGTCTGCGAGAGCCACAATCATGATCGCGCTCATCCAGCGGGTCACCGCCGCGCGGGTGACGGTAGACGGCGAGGTCGTCGGTGAAATCGGGCCCGGCCTGCTGGCGCTGGTGGCGGTAGAGCCCGACGACGGCGTGCGGCAGGCGTCCAGGCTCGCCGAACGGGTCTCGAGTTACCGGGTTTTCGGCGATGCGCAAGGGCGCATGAACCTGAGCCTCGTCGACCAGGGCTTAAGCTTGCTGGCCGTGCCGCAGTTCACCCTGGCTGCGGACACGAAAAAAGGCACGCGCGCCAGTTTTACAAAAGCGGCGGCGCCGGAGCTCGGTCGTGAATTATTCGAGCAATTCGTCGTCGAATGCCGAAAGCGCCTGCCGGTCGTTGAAACCGGCCGATTCGGTGCCCATATGAAAGTATCGCTCGAAAACGACGGTCCGGTGACGTTCTGGCTCGAGTCGTGATTTCCATGCGGTTTTGTTGCTGCGGCGCGGTATCATGAACGCATAGCGCCCGCTCATGGAGCCGGGACGCAGGATTGATTGAAAGAAGGGGCATTGCCCCAGGAGATATTAAGGATGTTTGCCAACATCGGCCCGGTCCAACTGCTGATCGTTCTTCTCATCGTGCTGGCCATATTCGGCACCAAGCGGCTGCGCACGCTCGGTTCGGACCTCGGCAGTGCCGTCAAGGGATTTCGATCCGCTATGAATGATGCCGAGCAGGAACCCACCGAACAGATCGACGACAAATCAGGCGACGCCAGTTTCGACAGCACGCCCGTCGATGAGCCCAAGAAAGAAAACCACGGCTAGACCGGGAAACCGACATGTCCGGAATCGGCTTTTGGGAGCTGATCATTCTGTCTCTCATAGGGCTCATCGTGCTGGGCCCGGAGCGCCTGCCTCGCGTAGCCAACCAGCTGGGTAGCTGGCTCGGCCAGGCGCGCCGCATGACACGCGTCATGAAACGCCAGCTCGAGGAAGAGCTCAACTTCGAAGATGATTTCAAGATAAAGCCGCCGAACCGCGCACCTTCCTCGCAACCCGTGTACAAGCCGCCGAGTGACGACGACACGCAATCCGCTGCGCATCGCCCGGGCGAGGTCGGCACCGGCGTCGGCGACATCAAGGCCGACGATCAAGACCCCGCCGCAACAGGCGCCGCCGAGGCGGACGGCAGCAAACCCGCGGCTAAGAAGAGCAAGGCGGGCAAGAAGGCCAAGTCGAAAAAAACAACGGCCCAAGAACCCTCGTGATCGAAGAGCAAAAATCCGAAGCCGCCGGCGAACAGGAAGAGACGCTCGCCGAGGGAACGCTCCTCTCTCACCTGATCGAACTCCGCAGCCGGCTCCTGAAAATCGCAGTCGCGGTCGTCCTCGTCTTCGTGGTGCTGCTGCCGTTCTCGACGCGCATCTTCTCGCTGGTGTCCGAGCCATTGCGGGAAGTGCTTCCGGGCGGCGCCATGATCGCTACCCAGGTTGCGTCACCACTGCTGACGCCTTTCAAGCTGACGTTCTTTGTGGCGTTGTTCCTCGCCATGCCGGTCGTGCTGTACCAGGTCTGGGCATTCGTCGCGCCCGGCCTCTATAAGAAAGAAAAGCGCTTCGCATTACCCTTGCTTGCGTCGAGCATCATGCTCTTCTATCTGGGGATTGCGTTCGCGTTCTTCGTCGTCTTTCCACTGATGTTCAACTTCTTTACCGCGGTGGCGCCGGAAGGCGTCGAGGTGCAGACGGACATCTCGCAATTCCTCGACTTCATCACCACCATCGTTTTCGCTTTCGGCATCGCTTTCGAGGTGCCGATCGCCACGGTACTCGTCGTGTGGACGGGACTGACCACGCCCGCCAAGCTCGCCAAGGCCCGGCCTTACGTCTTCCTCATGGCTTTCATCATCGGCATGTTCCTGACCCCGCCCGATGTCATCAGCCAGACGCTCCTGGCGGTGCCCGTCTACCTCCTCTACGAGCTCGGCATCCTGATGTCGAAGGTCTTCTCTATCCGCGAAGAGCAACCCGAAGAGGAAGCGGCCGCCGCGGAATAAGGGATCGCGGCTAAAGCCGCTCCCACAATCCTATATAGAACGTGGGAGCGGCTTGTAGCAGCGACTTTTTGTACAAGGATGTACTTATGTCGCTGCGCACATGGACGTCCAAGCAGCGACGAAGTCGCGATTCCTTACAGCTCAGTCGTCGATGAATTCCTGCCAGTCGCTCTGCTGCGGACTGGCCGTCAGCAGGCTGACGAGGACGAGCGTCGTCACGGTGACGAGTACTGCCGGCAAGGCGATGTAATCGGTATCCATCGGGAAGGTGATGCCGAAGATCGTCGGCCCGGCGTCACTGTCCCTGAAGACAGCATTCAGCACGGCAATCGTCATCACCGTGAGCATGCCGGAGGCGATGGATACGACGCCTGCGATACGCGTCACGCGTTTCCAGAAAAACGCGGCGAGGAGCGGCGGCGCCAGCGATGCGCCGATCATCGTGTAGGACATCAGCGCCATCTCGAGGATGGTCTCGAATTGGCTCATCATCAGGTAGGCGAGCACCCCGATCGACACGATGGCGACTCGCTGGATCCAGACGACCTGGGACTCGGACGCATTCCTGTAAAAGAATGCCTGGATGATGTCACGTGAGACATTGGTCGACGTCACCATCAGGAACGTATTGCCCGTCGAGATAATGATCGCCGCCCCTGCTGCAAGCAGCACGGAGCCGATGATGACCGGTAACTGCTCGAAACCGATCCTCAGAATGATCTCTTCGGCCATCGCCCGGTTCACGCTGCCGTCGGCCGCGAAAAAGCGCGGGTCGTCCGCGTAGATCGCGAAGCCCACGAGCGCGATCAGCATCATCAGGGTCTCTACGACTACCACACCGATGAACATGCCCATCACGGCCCGGCGTGCGCTCGACTCGGAATCTGCGGACGAGAATTTCTGGTACATGCTGCTCTCGCTCATCAGCAACAGGAAGGTCGGCAGGGCGATGCCGACGACCCAGAAGAAATCGTGTCTGCCCATCACCTCGAGATGACTCGGTTGCACGTCGCTGATTGTCATCACCACGGCGCCGAGGCCGCCGTGTGCCGCGATTGCGAACGGCAACGCTACAACCATCGCCAGCAGCATGATGCTGCCGTTGAATATGTCGATCGAGACGATCGACACCATGCCGGCGAGCATGGTGAAACCGACGATCAGCGCACAGGCGATCACCATGCCCTGCTCCGGCGTGATCGAACCTTCAGACAGGATAGAGATGAAGCGGCCGCCGCCTTTGAACTGGTAACCGGCGATTACCATGTAGGCAATGATGATCGTGATCGTACCCAGAACCTTTGCAATCTGGTTATAGCGTTTCTCGAGGAGGTCGGTCAGCGTGTACTGCGCAATCCTGCGCACGCGCGCGGCTACAAAATAGACGACCAATATTCCAATCCAGGCGCCGGCGGAAAACCAGAGTTCGGAAACACCGGTGCGGAACGTCAGGCCAGCCGTACCGAATAGGCTGCCCGAGCCGATCCAGGTACAGACCAGGGTCGCGACCAGCAGATAAACGGGCACGCTGCGTCCGGCAACGATGAAATCGTCTGCGGATTTGACGCTGCGGCTCTTGTAAACAGCAACGCCGATCAACAGCAGGACATAGGTGGTTACGACGGCGACATGCATGACTGGTGGCTCTCTTATTGATTCTTGTGGCCTTGCTACCGCGGCTAACGCTACCACAAAGCGCAATCCCGCGGCATTTCACCTGATAGAATGGCGCGAAAACAGGATCTCAATCGCGATCCTTGATACGAAGAACCACCGGGGACCATCCATGTCTGAAGATAACGAGAACGAGGCGCCAGTGACCTTAAGCCGCAGCGCGAGGATGCTTGCGGCCGTTGAGCGAATCGGCAACAAACTGCCGGATCCGACCATACTGTTCATCGCGTTGCTGGTGATCGTCTGGCTGTTGTCATGGCTGTTGTCGTATGTGTCGTTTGACGTCATCGATCCTCGTTCCGGTGAACCAATCGTCGTCATCAACCAGCTGACCGGTACCGCGATGACGGTGTTTCTGTCCGGTTTGGTCACGAATTTCATGACCTTCGGCCCGGTCGGCACGGTCCTCGTGGCGATGCTCGGCATCGGCGTCGCCGAGCACTCGGGATTCATCACGACAGGTATTCGCGCGCTCTTGAACGTCACCGCGAAATGGCTGTTGACGCCGATGGTGATTCTCGTGGGCATCGTCAGCCACTCGGCTGTCGACGCAGGCTATGTGCTCGTCATTCCGCTGGGTGGCGTCATTTTCTATGCTGCAGGCCGGCATCCACTGATCGGCATTGCCGCTGCATTTGCCGGCGTGTCCGGCGGATTCTCGGCCAACTTCGTGCCGGCCGCGCTGGATCCGCTGCTGCAAGGCCTGACCCAGGGCGGTGCGCAGCTCCTGAATCCCGGCATGCAAATCAACACGCTCAACAACTATTTCTTTACGACTGCGTCATCGCCCCTGATCATCGGGCTCGGCTGGTGGATTACCGAACGTGTCGTCGCACCGCGAATCCGGGGTTTGGAGATCGACGGCGACAAGGAAGATCTCCCCGAGGTTCACGACCTGACCGACGTAGAGCGCAAAGGGCTGCGCTGGGCGCTGATCGTCATGGGACTGGGTCTCGTCGTGCTGATCGCGACGCTCATACCCGAAAATTCATCCTGGCGCGACGCCAATGGCAACCTCGCCAGTTTTTCGGCGCCGATCATGAGCTCGATCGTGGCGCTCATATTCATTTTCTTTCTGTTGCCCGGCGTCGTATTCGGCTACGTGGCCGGCACTTTCAAAGGCGCAAAGGACGCCATCGACGGCATGACCCATGCGATGCACAGCATGGCCTACTATCTCGTGATCATGTTCTTCATCGCGCAGTTCGTTTACGCGTTCGGCACGTCGAACCTCGGCACGCTGCTCGCGCTGGAAGGCGCGGCGGCGCTCAAGGCGCTCGCACTGCCATCCGCGATCACGATCGTCGGCATCATCCTCCTGTCCGCCATCGTGAACATCTTTATCGGTTCGGCGAGCGGCAAGTGGGGCATGCTTGCGCCGATCTTCGTACCGATGCTGATGACGCTCGGCATCTCGCCCGACCTGACTCAGGCCGCGTATCGTATCGGCGATTCCAGCACCAACATCATCACGCCGCTGATGCCTTACTTCCCCCTCGTCGTGGTCTATTGTCAGCGCTACGTGAAGAACACAGGAATAGGCACGCTCGCGGCGATGATGCTGCCGTATTCGCTGACCTTTCTCGTGGTGTGGACGGTGTTTTTGCTCATTTATTGGGGGATTGGAATTCCATTAGGGTTCCAGGCGTCGTATGAATACGTGCCTTAGCGGGGCTTCGCACCAAAGGCCAGTCTGCACCGATCAATGCAGTTACAGGAAAATAGCGGGCAGGCTGGGCGAGTTACGAGTACCTACCGCAGTCGTCAAATGAACGCAGGAGAGGCTCTAGCCCCGAACCGGGGTGCCGCCGTTCGCGGCTTTGTCGCTGCTTTAACGTCCATGGGCGCGGCGACATAAGTACATCCTTGTACAAAAAGCCGCTCCCACGAATGCCTGGTAAGACCGCGCCTACTGACCGACACACTGGCCGGCGTAAGCGAGCCGCTGACCTGCGTTTTCGAGCTGGCAGTCATTCTCGTAGGTGACGCCATCGAGGCCGCAAACGGGCTGGTAGACACGCGGGCAATTCCTGCCCTGCGACTGGCATAGACCGGCGTGCATGATGCGCGCACCGGCGCGCTCGGCGAGGCAGGCGTTACCGTAGGTCAGTTCGTCGGCACCACATACCGGCACGTAGAATTGCGGGCACGGCCGCATGTTGCAGCCGCCTACGGTCACCGTCTGGAAGCCCGCGCCGAGCGCCTCGCAGGCATTCGTATAAGTCTTGCCGTCGGGGCCGCATACCGGCATGTAGACTTTCGGGCAGTTGTTGACGTCACAGGCGCCGGCCCGCTGCACGGCAATTCGCGCGGTTTCGGCTTCGCAGCGATTCGCGTAGGTGCGGCCGTTTACGCCGCAAACAGGATCGTAATCGCTCGGGCAGCCGGTGGACTGGCACGCCCCGAGCCCCGCAATTTCCACGCCTTCCGCGCTTGCGTAACACACGTTGGTGTAGGTATTGCCATCGACGCCGCATACCGGCTCGAAATCTGCGCTGCAACTTTGGATGTCGGTGGCGCAGATTCCGTAGGACGCGATTTCGATGCCGTCCGCCGCCGCCAGACATTCATTGCTGTAAGTGTTGCCATCGACGCCACAGACCGGCGCGAAATTTTCCGGACAGGCTTCGTCGCCTTCGCATGTGCCGGCGTGATCCACGTCGATGCCGAGGGTTACGGCGATACAGTGATTGTCGTATGTCTTGCCGTCGGTACCGCAAACGGGATCGATGTCGGGCGGGCATCCCAGTTCCTCCGCGTCGGCTTCGCCCACCTCGACCACGCACTCTCCCATGCTCGCAATCTCGACGCCCGCCGCGCCGGCGACACAGTCATTGCTGTAGGTCCTGCCGTCGACGCCGCAGACCGGATCGTACTGCATGGTGCAGGAAACCGAATCCCGCGCCTGGGCGAGCAGCGGCACGTCTTGCGCCATGGCGGTCACGCCAATACCGAACGCCAAAAGTGCGCCGACTGATAATTTCAGGAAGTCGATCATCGTGGATTTCAGTGGAAGCCGTGCGGCTTTAGACGCGGGCAGTGCAACGAGGTTCAAAGCGCTACCGCGCTGCCCCAGAAGTTATAGCAGAGAACTTTTGCGCCGGGAATATACATTCGCTCATCGACTATGATTTCGAAACCGCCGTCGGCGATGAGCGCCGGGATATCGCGGTTCATCTGACAGCCGCCGGCGATGCGGCTCCACAGCGGATTGAGCCGCGCCTGCCATTTGCGCACGTTTTCGTCGGGGGCGAGTCCGTGTTCGCAGAACAGCAACCTGCCGCCAGGCTTCAACACCCTGCGCATTTCCTCGAGTGCCCGCGCGGTATCTTCGATCGTGCACAACGTATAGGTAATCAAGACCGTGTCGACACTGCGATCGTCGAGCGGAATCTGTTCTCCCGGCAAATCGATGAATTCGATGTCCAACGACGACTCGTCCACGAGCTGCTGCGCCTTGCGTCGCATGCCCTCTGAGGGTTCGAGCGCCCACACCTTCCTGACTTTGGAGGTATCGTAATAAGGCACGTTCAGTCCGGAACCGAACCCGACCTCGAGGACATCGCCTTCGGCCACCGGCACGATCTTCTCGCGTTGCTTCTGGTTGGGCTTCAACGAACACGCCCAGTTGATGAAGTGCGGCAGTATGTGTTCCTGGTACCAGCTCAACTTAACACCCTCTGGTAGCGCCTTCGTGGGCGCGGCCATTTGGACACGGATGTCCTTATGTCGCTGCGGACATGGACGTGCAGGCAGCGACGAAGCCGCGATCCCTTACGGGCGCAACATGTTACTCCAGTTCATCGCTTTCGTGGGAGATGCGTCGAAATGAACCGCCCGGCAAACCGAACCCGGGCCATTCGTGGCATGTCGCTCCTACCGTGCGTTTGCCAGTTCAACGAAGCGGCTGACACTGACGAGCTCGAATCCCTCGCTCGCGAGTTTCGGCAGTTCGTTCTCCAGGAGGGAGAGTGTTTGCGGGTGCGGATGCCCGATGCCGATCGCGAAGCCCCGTTGCCGCGCCAGCTCCTTGAGTCGCGCGAATTGCCTCTCGATCGTGCCGGGCAACCGGTCAGGATCGAGGAAGACGTCACGCCTGACCGCCGGCACACCCGCCTCGCGGGCGAGCTTCAAAGCAATGCTCTCGTGGGTCGTGAAACTATCCACGAAAATGAGATCACCGCGACTCAGGATTTCCTCCATCAGCCACGCCATGTGACCCGGATGCCGGGTGAGCAGGCTGCCGCGGTGACTGTTGACGCCCACGACATACGGCACCGAATCGAAAGCCTCGGAGAAGGTATGGGCGAACTGGTTGCGGGTCATGTGGAGTTCGAGCCGGTGAGGCTCTTCGACGGACTCCACTGGTCGAGACTGCAACGGCAGGTGCAGGAGCACTTCCTTGCCGGTCGCCTGCGCTCTCTCCGCGAGCTTCCTGCCCAGCGGCGTAGCGGGCAACACAGCGTAGGCGATCGGGCCCGGCAGGGCGATGGCGCGTTCGCCCTGCGCCAGGCCGTATCCGAGGTCATCGATAATGATGGCTATTCGCGGCAGCGACGGCGGGAAATCCGCCAGCGCTTGTGTACAAAGGAAGCTCGCGGCGACCAGCCAGACTCGCCAACTGACCATGACCCGTCCCGTTTCAATTCGCCTGTGAGTGCATGATGCGCTGATTGCCGAGTTGCTCGAGCGCTTCGATCAGCTGTTCGTCGTTTTCCCGGTCAAGGGTAGCGCTTGCGCTCAATCCGGGGTGATCGCGGGATCCTTCGACGATGATGTCCGGGGTTATGCCGGTCTCGTGAATGGAATCACCGGAAGGTGTGTAGTAATGAGACGTCGTGAGCTTGATCGCGCGTCCCTTCGACAGCGGCATCACCGTTTGCACGAGCCCCTTGCCGAACGTCGTCGTGCCGACGATCAGCGCCCGCCCGTGATCCTGTAAGGCGCCTGCGACGATTTCCGATGCCGATGCCGATCCACCATTGACCAGAACTACGATCGCGCCGCCGTCCATGATGTCGCCGGCTTGTGCGTCGTGCCTGAAGCGCGACTCCGGGGTCCTGCCCGCCGCGGATACGATAATCCCTTCATCGAGAAAAAGGTCGGCGACCTCCACCGCCGCATCGAGAATGCCGCCCGGGTTATTGCGCAAATCGAGAATCAGGCCTGCGAGCGCGTCGCCCGAATACTGATGCACCTCGTCCGTCATCTCATCGATCGCACCGCTGAGTTCGTCCGACGTGGATTCGTTGAACTGGCTGATACGAATGTAACCGTATGCCGGTTTGAGCACTTCGTGCCGCACGGTCGCGACCGTTATCTTTTGTCGCGTCAGGTGGAACGTCAGCGGGTCTTCAAAGTCCGCGCGTCGTACGCGGAGCGTCACCGACGTGCCGGGGAGACCGCGCATTTTTTTGATCGCTTCATTGAGGCCTTCGTTACGCACCGACACGCCGTCGATCTCGACGATCTCGTCACCCGGCTGTATTCCAGCACGTTGTGCCGGCGTGCCGTCAATCGGCGCGATAACCAGTATCGCGCCGTCCTGCGTGCTCACCTCCAGACCGATGCCGGAATACTTGCCGCTGGTGCTGTTGCGGATGTCCCTGTACTCCTCCGCGTCGAGAAATTCCGAGTGCCGATCGAGTCCCGACACCATGCCGCGAATGGCGCTGTCCATGAGTTCGGCCTCGTCGACCGGTTCGACGAAGTCGCGGCGCACGCGCTGCATGACTTCATTAATGAGCTGCGTCTGCTCCCGGGTCACCTTCGAATCGGCCGGGCTTTCGCGCCCGGGCAGCAGGCCGCCGCCGAGGGACAGGCTGATGCCCAGGATAGTGCCGATGACGACCACCAGAATTCCCCGGGTTTTCAATGACATGTGGTTCTCCAAATGGGCTGACCGGCGCGCTTGCCCTGCCGGTGCAGCCGTTCGACGATAGCACAGCAGATGGTTGTTTGCGGCGTCAGCAAGCACGTTTGGGCGGCTACAATCGCCCGGGTTTCCCCGTTCGAAGCCCGTTTTCTCAGTCGCGTTTCGGCTGCTTGCTGACCCAGGTCCTGGGATTCACGGGTCTGGTTCCCTGGCGGATCTCGAAATAAAGCGCGGTTCTGGCCTGGCCGCCGCTGTCGCCGACGGTCGCGATAACATCGCCGGGCGCAACCCAGTCGCCCGCGGTTTTCAGTGTGGTTTCGTTATATCCGTAAAGGCTCATGTAACCCTCGCCGTGATCGACGATCACCAACAGCCCCATGCCGGCGAGCCAGTCGGCGAAGATAACGCGGCCGTGGTAGACGGCACGAACGTCACGCCCGCGATCGGCGGCGAGCACGACACCGTTCCACTTGAGCCGTCCGTCCGCTCGCGGTTGCCCGAAGTCGTAGAGCAGGCTGCCGACCACCGGCCAGGTCAGCCGGCCTTTCAGATTGCCGAAAGGCTCCTCCGATGTGATCGGGTAATCGGAAAGTATGCTCGTCAGTTCCGCGATCAGGCGCGCAAGGTCCTGCTCCTGCGCCGCAAGCCGCTCGATCTCCGACCCCTCTTCCGCGATCTTTGCCTTGAGCGAGGCAAGGAGCACGCGCCTTTCCTCCTGCGCGTGGTGCAACCCGGCCAGCTCCGCGGTCCGTGCGCTGGCCAGCTCCGCGAGCCGGGTTTCTTCCGCGGCAGCCCGTTGCCTCAGTTCGTTGAGCTCGGCGATACGGACATTGACCGCCTCGATGTTCTCGCCGCGAAACTCGCTCAGGTAGCGGTAGTAGATCAGGAGCCGGCCGAGCGTCGCGGGATCGTGCTGGTTGAGCATGAGTTTTATGCGCTCCTGTTCGCCGCTCGTGTACGCGGCGCGCACTTGCGCCTCGAGTTGCCGCGTTTCTTCCCGGAGCTCTTTTGACCTCGCGTCGAGCTCGGCATTCAGCTGCGCCTTTTTTCTCGTCGTGAAATCCCGCTGCTGTTCGAGCTCTTTCAGACGGATACGCGTTTCCGAGATCTTCACTTCGGCCGCCTGCAGCTCGCCGGTAATCCGGTCCCGGTCTGCGGCCCGTCGGTCCATGCTCTTTTTGAGGCGGCTGATCTTCTCGCGCACTTCCTCGAGCTCGCGCTCCTTGACCAGCGTCAGGTCGTTGTCCTGCGCGAGCGCGCTTGCCATCAGGGCAGCGATGCAGATTATGCCGATCGATCGGAAGGCGGTGTGGCGAGTCATCGCGCCGGAGTGTAAGTCCAATCCAGTATCTTCATCCAGTCGGCGAAGAAGCGCGCCGGTCTGTCCGTTTCGAATGAGGCTCGCTGGTATACTGCCCGTTTCGGCAGCAGAACAGGCCGGCCGCGCAGCGACACTATGGATGCATACCTGGAATTCGCCTCGAATCACCCGATACTGGTGACCGCGCTTATATTCAGTTTCTTCCTCGTGCTGTTTACCGAACTCAGGCGCAAGGCGCAGGGGATCACGAACGTCGAGCCACAGGAGGCGGTCCGGCTCATCAATGCAGATGCAGTCGTCCTGGACCTCCGCAGCAGCGAGGCATTTGCCAGGGGGCATATCGTCAATGCGCAAAACGTACCCGCAGACGAGCTCACCGCTAACAAGGACAAATACTTGAAAAACAAGTCGCGGCCGATTCTCGCTGTGTGCGAAACCGGCATGGCGTCGTCACGCGCGGTCGATGCACTGAGAAAGGCCGGCCTCGAGAGCGTTTACGGACTCAAAGGTGGCATCGCGGCCTGGACACAGGCCAACCTGCCGCTGGTCACCGGGAAAAAGACGAAGAAGAAAAAGTAACAGGACTCCGCGTTACGGCCGCTACGGCATGAGCGCGACGACATTCGAATCACTTGGCAGGAACGGAAATGGCAGAGCAGGACCAAGGCACAATAAGCAAACAGATTGCTATTCAGAAGATCTACGTGAAGGACTCGTCATTCGAGTCTCCGCATACGCCGCAGATATTCTCGAAGAAAGAATGGTCGCCCAAGACCAATCTCAATCTTCGCAGCAGCCATTCGCCGGGCGGCGCGGACAACAACTACGAAGTCGTGCTGACGATCACGATAGAGGCGAAGGAGGGCGACGAGACGTTCTTTCTGGTCGAACTGCAACAGGCCGGTCTCTTTCACATCGTCGGCTACGACGAGGACGAGTTCAAGGCGATCGTCGGCAGCTACTGCCCGAACATCCTGTTCCCTTACGCCCGCGAGTCGGTCGCCAACATGGTATCGAAAGGCGGCTTCCCCGAGTTTCTGCTGCAGCCCATCAACTTCGATGCGCTGTACGCCCAGGGACTGGCGCAGGCGCAGGAAAAAGCCGGCGGGGGCGGCGGTAACGGCGGCGGCGGCGGCGGCGGCGGCGGCGGCAACGGCGGGAGTGCCTGAACCCGGGCACGCGCATGCCGGAGCCTCTACAGCCGATCGCGATCATCGGCGCCGGTTCCTGGGGCACCGCGCTTGCCCTGCAATTCGCGCGCAGCGGCAGGCGGGTTCGTTTGTGGGATATTGACACAGAGCAACTCGCTATCATTGCCGCCGAACGGATCAACACACGCTATTTGCCGAACGCTCCTTTTCCCGACAACATCGAAGTCAGGGATGATCTCGAGTCCTGTCTAGATAATGTGACAGACATCGTCGTTGTAGTGCCGAGTCACGGACTTCGCGATACTTTGCAGAAGCTGCAGCCCCTACTCGACGATTCGGCACGAGTCTGCTGGGCCACCAAGGGCTTTGAATTAAGTACCGGTAAATTGCCGCACGAAGTTGCGGCCGAGGTGCTCGGTGATGACCATGCGATGGCCGTGCTTTCCGGGCCAACGTTTGCGAAAGAAGTCGGCGCCGGCCTGCCGACCGCGATGACGATTGCATCGCTGGACACGACTTTCGCCGAGGATCTTGCCGAAGCGATCTCGAAAGACAATTTCCGTG
>JBFHXJ010000048.1:0-29134 GCA_041598995.1 Woeseiaceae bacterium
AGCTCCCCGAGCAGCTCAGCCGGGTCTTCGGATACGGCTGTCGTCAGGATCTGCTGCAGCAGGTTAGTCACCTTGCTGAGCGCGGAATGCACGACGATGGGTCGCAGGCCGCTGTCGAGTCGGTTTTTCACCAGGGTCCTGATTTTTTGCCAGTTTTCCGCGGTGGCGACCGACGTGCCGCCGAACTTCATGACCACCAGGTCGGAATGTGCTATCTGCTCGGGTGCCCCGAGCACGCCTCCGTCGACGAACGGTGCTTCAACTAGTCCCTGGCTCATCGCTCCTGCCCCTGTCTGATTCTGTCTGCCAAAAAAAAACCCGCATGGGATTACCTTGCGGGTTTGATGGCAGTAGCCGGTTTCTAATTAAGGTCCGGTTCCGCTGCCACTCTCACCCACGCACTTCTGGCGCGCCATTCGTTTTAGATATTCTCGGGCATCGGCAATGCCGGTACCACGGCACAATACGCGGGCGGATTTCTGTCGTTTCAGCAACGCAGTTTTGCGGACAAAAAGCGCGAGGTCAAGTGAAATCGGGTCAATCGTCCCATGGTGCCGGTTCCGTGACAGCCCCCTCCGATGCCGAGTGCACCTGTGCGCGGTATTTTGCGAGCGCGCCGCCGGTCACGCTGGATTTCGGACGTTTCCACCTAGCCTTTCTCTTTGCCAGTTCCGCGTCGCTGAGCTCGATGTCGATGCGTCTTTTCTGCGCATCGATGACGATGCGGTCGCTGTCCTCGATGAGCGCGATCGGTCCACCGACCGCTGCCTCTGGTGTCACGTGCCCGACCACGAAGCCGTGGCTGCCGCCGGAAAAGCGGCCGTCGGTAATGAAGGCGACATCCGCGCCCAGGCCCTTGCCCATGATGGCGCTGGTGGGGCTCAGCATCTCGCGCATGCCCGGGCCGCCCTTCGGCCCCTCGTAGCGCACCACGATCACGTTTCCGGCCGCGATATCGCCGTCGAGAATGGCCTGCAACGCCTGCTCTTCCGAGTGAAAAACGCGGGCAGTTCCTTCGAAGCGCAGGCCCTCCTTGCCGGAAATCTTGGCGACCGCACCTTCGGGCGCCAGATTGCCGTACAGGATAACGAGGTGCCCTTCGGGCTTGATCGGATTATCGAAGTCGCGGACGATCTGCTGGTGTTCCGGGTAATCGGCTACTTCTGCGAGATTCTCCGCCACCGTCTTGCCGGTCACGGTCAGGCAGTCGCCATGCAGCAAACCACGCTCGAGCAGGCGTTTCATCAGCGGTTGTATACCGCCAATCTCGATCAGTTCCGACATCAGGTATTGGCCGCTCGGCTTGACGTCGGCCAGCACCGGCGTCTTTGCGCCGATGCGCGTGAAATCATCGAGCGTGAGATCCACGTTCGCCTCGTGCGCCATCGCCAGGAGATGCAACACGGCATTGGTGGAACCACCTAACGCATTGACGACGGTGATCGCGTTTTCGAACGCCTTCCGCGTCATGATGTCCGATGGCTTGATGTCTCTCTCGATGAGGTTCATCACGGCATTGCCCGCGCGCCGGCAGTCATTTTTCTTTTGCTCGGATATCGCGTCCTGCGCGGAACTGTTTGCGAGACTCATACCGAGCGCCTCGATCGCCGACGCCATCGTGTTGGCCGTGTACATGCCGCCGCACGCGCCCGGTCCCGGAATGGCGGTCTGCTCGACCTCGAGCAATTCGGCATCGTCAATCGTGCCCGCCGCGCGCGCGCCCACCGCCTCGAATACCGACACGATATCGCGGCGCTTGGCGCCGGGCTTGATCGTGCCGCCGTAGACGAAGACGGATGGCCGGTTCAGGCGCGCCATCGCCATGATGCACCCCGGCATGTTCTTGTCGCACCCGCCGATACAGACGAGACCGTCAAAACCCTCGGCGCCGGCTACTGCCTCGATCGAATCGGCGATGATCTCGCGGGAGACCAGCGAATACCGCATGCCTGGCGTGCCCATGGCGATGCCGTCGGAGACGGTCATGGTATTGAAGATGACGGCCTTGCCGCCGGCCTTGTCCGCGCCCTCGGCCGCGATTTCCGCGAGCCCGTTTATGTGCATATTGCACGGCGTGATCATGCTCCACGTCGAGGCAATGCCGATCTGTGGCCGCGCGAAGTCGGCCTCCTTGAATCCGACGGCGCGCAGCATCGCCCGGCTGGGCGCCTGCTCCACACCATCGACCACGACGCGCGAATAGCGGCGCAGCGTTTTTTCTGTCATTGAGTTCGCTCTGGGACGTTTGAAGGGAATATATCAGTCGTCGTCGCGAATCATTATAGCGATGCTCTGATAGATTTCAGGATCGACGTACAGGGCAGGATTTGCAAACTCGAGCGCGAACACTTCGCTGTCTTCGGGGTCGGCGTCCTGTACCAGCGGGATGAGAATCCGCGCGGATCGCTGGTTCGGACTGAAACGGATGGTCGGATCACCCGGTGGGAAGTAATCCTCGCCTGCCGTCGTGGTCAGGTCATTCACCTTGTATCTGACCTCGATCGCCGTGTTGCTCGGCTTGAAGCGAACCACGTCGATCTGCACGGCCGGGTCCGCCTCCGAGACGAACATCTCGCTGGCGGCGAAGGCGATCGTATTGACCGGCAGGCTCGCCTCGTAGGCGCGCCGATCGTCGTCTTCGAGTCGCAGGTTGATGCGGGCGAACTCGTGCCCGGCGTTGTCGATTTCCCGGACCTGGATCGTTACATCGCGATCCTGCTCACGCATCGAATCGGACGACATCGAGATGCCGGTGCGAACACGGCTCTGTCCCGCCGCGAAAGTCGCCACACCATTATTGGCAATCACGTACTGGCCTTCTTCCCAGGGCGATCGGTTACCGCTGAACCCTACTTCTTCCAGCAGCACTGTCAGCGGTTCGCGCATGTTGTGCATGCGCACGAGGTCGATCGTTACATTCCCCGCATCCTCCCGCAGCGTCACTTCGATCTCGGGCACGAATTGCCCGGTCGCTACGAGCCCGACGGTCAGGTCCGCGGGCAGCAACTGGGCCTCATCGATTTGCGGTTCCGCCGGTATCTCATCCGTTGCGAATTCGGCAACCGTTTGTTCATCGGGCTCGATCGCGGATGCCTCTTCGGCAACGGCATCATCGGCAGGTAATGCCTCGTCAACCGTTGCTTCCGCGGGCAATTCGACCGCGTCATCGTCGATGGTTTCCGCGACAACGGGTTCCGAAACATCTGGCGCTTCGACCTCTTCGACCTCGTCAACTGTTCTGTCGGCCGCGGGCGCTACCGGCGCGGGGCTTTCCTCGACGGTTTCAGTCGACGTGCCGGCGAGGAAATCTTCACCTGCCTCGATGATCTCTGCGGGAATCAGTGCCTTGACGCGGTCCAACAATGCCGGATTGAAGTAGACGGCCGCAGCGCCCGCGAGTACGACGAGGAGAAAGAGCCAGCCCCACGGTGAGCGGCGCTCGTCGATCTCGAATCGACGCGGGGCCAGGGGCTCGTCGGCAACCACCGGGCGCGATGACTGCGCGGGCTGCGGCAGTTCCATCGATCCCGCGCTGTCTTGCGCTTGCGGCGGTGGTGCCGGCTTTTGGGCCGGCGGCCGCGGTGGCGGGGGTCGCAATTGCGGCGGAGGCGCGGCTTGCGGCGCCGGCTGCGGCGCTGGTGCCGATTGCGGCGGCGGCGTGAGTCCGACGGAACCCTTCGGCTCCGGTGCCCGCAACGGCGGCACCGTCTGCGTCTCCTGCGCGGAAGGCGCCGGCGCTCTCGGCGGCTGCGGGAACTCCATCATCGCCGATTGCGGGATGTCTCCCAGTGCCGCGACGAACTCTTTTGGCGACTTGAAACGGGGTACGCGCGAATAGGCCAGCGCTTTCTTCAATGCCGGCCACATTGCCCTCGGCAAACCGGGCGGCTGCTGTGGTTCCATGCCCTCGGATGCGGCTTCCGCGGCGCTCCTCGGTCCGAAAACGCGATGGCCAGCAACCAGTCGGTACATCAGGCAGGCCAGTGAAAAGACGTCGTCGGCCGGTACCGGATCTTCTCCCGTCAACACCTGCATGCTCGAATACTCCGGTGACTTCGCACCGAGTTCGCGCGGATCGAAATCGGGCTGGCGATCCTGCTCTTTCTGCAGGACACGCGCGATGCCGAAATCGAACACCTTGACCACGCCATCGGTCGTGATCCTGACATTGGACGGATTGACATCCCCGTGCACGACGCCTCGCTGGTGCGCATGTTCGAGCGCCAGGCTGACTTGCTTGACGATGTCCATCGTCGTCGCGAGGTTGATTTTCTTGTTACCGGTCTCCTGCAGGATCGTGGCCAGCGACTTCCCGTCCAGCCATTCCATAACGATGAAATTCAGGTCGTCTTCCCGATCGAGATCCATCAGACGCACGATGTTCTGGTGATTCAGGCAACGTCCTTTGGCGACTTCCTGCTGCAATGCGCGTAGTGCTTTTTCGTTGCGCGAAATCTCGGAAGGCAGGATCTTCACCGCCACATAGGCGTTTTTGTCTTCGGCTTCCGCGAGGCGTTGGTCGAGTGCTTTAAAAACGATTCCGGTGCCGCCACCTGTGACCTGCTGTCTTAGCAGAAAGCGATCGCGCAGGATTGAACCAACCTGGAGTTGTCTGTTGTTCATGATTTTTGCGGCCGGGTCTTCGTCTCCGATCACTGCCGTGCTGACAAACGGTTCTTCCAGATCCAGGTTGTCCACCGATACGCCGTCGCCGATCACCAGCGTCTTCGCATAGGCCCCGTCTTCCTGCGCGGGCGGTTCCCGGTCGAGCACCAGCGTCGACGTGCCGTCACTTGGCGGCGGCACGTTCGCCGATCTGATCCTGTCGAGCATCTTGTGTACGAGCTCGAAAGTCTCCGGACGCAGATCGCCGGAATCATATCGCCTTTGCAGGATCTCTCGTATGCGCTCCTCGGTGGCGCTGTTGTTCGACAGGAGTTCCTTGATCGCGACGTGGATCTCGGCAAGCACCGTCTCGTCGTTGACCTGGTGCTGCAATCGGCTCGCCAGGTCCGAGAATTGCTCGGTGCCGGATGGCTTCAGATTATTAGGTTTTCCGCTCATGCCCGATGCGATAATCCTGGCTACATTAAGTCAAATCAATGACATAGACTCGCACCAGTGTAGCCCGATAGCACCGCCCTGCTCTCGGAACTGGTCGTCAGATTACCTTTCCCGGATTCATGATGTTTTTAGGATCGAGAGCCGCCTTGATGGCCTTCATGAGACCCGTTTCGGTCTCGCCACGGTAGCGGACCAGCTGCTCGCGTTTCGCCTGGCCGATGCCGTGCTCCGCGCTGATGCTGCCGCCCAGGGAATCGACGACGTCGTACACCAGGGATGCGAGGCGTGGCCCCTGGCCGAGGAAATCTGCGGCCGACCAGTCCTTCGGCTGGCTCAGGTTCAAGTGGATATTGCCATCGCCGACGTGCCCGAAGGCGACGACCCTGATACCGGGAATCGCCTTCGTCACGGCGGTCTCCGCATCGCGGATGAGCGTGCCGACTTTTACGACAGGCACGGCGACGTCGTGCTTCAGACTAGCGCCTTCCTGTTTCTGCGATTCGGAAATCGAGTGACGCAGTCGCCAGAGGTCGTTTGCCTCCGAACGATTTTTCGCGATGACCGCGTCGCTAATCAATCCGCTATTCTGCAGTGACAACAGCAATTGCTCGAAGTCATCGCGGCTCGATTCGCGGGCCGCCTCGAGGAGCACGAACCACAGCGAATCCAGGTTGAGCGGAAAGCGAGTCTGCGGAATGTGGTCTAACACGTATCGCACCGCACGATTCGACATCAGCTCGAATGCCTGGATCTGATCGGACAGTTCGGCACGCAGCGCTGCGAGCAATGCGACGGCCGCGTCCGGTGATTCGACCGCCAGCATCACGGTTTCCGGGTTACGGATCGGCGGATACAGGCGCAGACTGGCAGCGGTTATGATACCGAGCGTGCCTTCCGCACCGATGAACAGCTGCTTCAGGTCGTAGCCCGCCGTGTCCTTTCTGAGCGTGCGCAGTCCATTCCATACCGTGCCATCGGGCAACACGACTTCGAGCCCCAGCGCCTGCGCACGCGCCGTGCCGTAACGCAGGACATTGATGCCGCCAGCGTTGGTCGACAGGTTTCCGCCGATCTGGCAGCTGCCCTCGGCCGCGAGGCTCAACGGGAAATATCTGTCCGCGTCCTCTGCGGCTTTCTGAATGCTCGCGAGCGTGCAGCCCGCTTCCGCCACGAGTGAATAGTCCTGCGCCGATATCGCACGTATGCGGTTCATGCGCGACATGGACAGCAGAACCTGCCTGCCCGAGGGGTCAGGGATTGCACCGCCGCAAAGGCCGGTATTGCCGCCCTGCGGCACGATCGCCGTTCCCGTCTCTGCGCAGGCCCGCACCACCTCTGCCACCTTGTCGGTCGAATCCGGAGACACCATCAAGAGCGTCTTGCCATGCCAGATGTCGCGCCACTCGCTCAAGTGCGGCTCGAGATCGGCGGCGTCGCTAGTCCATCCCGAAGGCCCGACGATTTGCTTGAGTCGATCGGCTAGCATCTGCGATTCCCGTCGAGCATCGCGTGCGACGCATAAGAGCTCCAATCGATATTGCTGCCGCACAGGATCAGTACGACTTTTTGTCCGTCGAACCGGTCTCGCAACGGACCGAAGAGCGCCGCGGTACTTGCGGCACAGGCGGGCTCAACCGCGATTTTCTGGTCCCTGAAAAGCGTGCCCATGGCGGCCCTGATCTGCTCGTCACTTATTAATACGAGCTCGTCGACGGATTGCCGGCACAGCTCGAACGAGTACGGTGCGGCAAACGGCGCGCCGAGGCTGTCCGCGATCGTCGTCACCTTGTCTATCGCCTCGGCCCGACCGCTCGAAAAGCTCCGGTGCATGGAGTCCGCACCCTCGGGTTCGACACCGATCACAGTACAGCTCGACATAATCTGCTTTACTACACTGGCAATGCCGGCACACAGGCCGCCGCCGCCGATCGGAATAATGACTGCATCGAATTCACCAACCTGCGCGCAGATTTCGAGACCGACTGTTCCCGTGCCGAGCGCCACGTTCGGTCCCTCGAACGGGTGTACGAAGTACCGGCCTTCCTTTTCGCGAATTTCCTCGACGAGCTCGAATGCGACATGAACGTCGTCGGCCAGGACAACTTCGGCACCATAGTCACGGCACGCCTCGATGCGCACAGGATTCGCGGTTTTAATCATGACGACCTTTGCCGTCGTGCCGATGGTCTGCGCCGCGAACGCGGTTGCAATGGCGTGATTGCCGGCGCTGACTGCAGTCACGCCAGCCTCGAGCTGTGGTGCGTCGAGGCTGAGCATCGTAGCCAGGGCGCCGCGAGGTTTGAAGGTGCCTGTCTGTTGCAGAAACTCGAGCTTGGCGTATATCTCCACGTCCCGGCCGAGTCGGTGCTCGAGGCCCCGGCACCGCAACACCGGCGTCGATTGCAGCCACGCTCCGAGTCGCCCTTGAAGGCGCCTTACTTCCTCAACGGGCGGCGGACTGGCTTTCAAGCATCGACCTCAAGGTTATGTTAAACATTGGATTATCCGGGTAAGCGCAATATGAGGAATTTGAGACACCTATGGCAATTTCCTAATAATACTTGCGGTATTGGGGAATGTTGATTACTTTCGATAACCAGTACCGGCAACGTGCCTTTTGCCGGTCAACATTGGGGACCCAGCCACACGTAAGCACCGGTCTGGCGGTCGGCAATTGCCGCATTGTTAGGCGCATGAATGGAATTTGAAGATCTCTCGCCGTCGGGTATTGAGCGCCTAGCCAATTACTCGCCCTATCTCGACCAGCTTGCTGGTCTTGCCAACGAGATGGGTTTGCGGCAACGAAGCAATCTGGTTCACCTGGAACGCTGCTTGCACCAGGAATGGTCGCTCGGTGCCAACAACGTGCTGAGCTGGTGTCCGCTCGACGAAGGTATTCTCGTTCTCGTCGTTCCTCATTACGCGATTGCCGAGTACACGGCCAAACCCTCCGACGACGCTCGATTAGCGCAGAAGGTTTCACCGCAATTCATCACTGAACTCATCTCGGGTGACCGCCAGTTGACGCTGTCGCAGATGCAAAAGGTATCGCGCCTGCTCGACGTCGAGCCCAAATACATCCCATTGCGTCAACCGCTGGCGGGCAATGACACGGAAACACAGATCATCGAGAAAATGATCAAGCGCTATGGCATCAATTTCGTCGCCAGCCGCGCAGTCACCCTGTTCGATATCGTGGGCTTCAGCCTGCTGACACCATTCGAGCAGATGACACAGCTCAACAGCCTGTCCTATTCGCTTAATTCGGCGCACGCGAAAATGCTCGAACTCGAGGTCGCCATCAACTTCGCGCGCTCGTCGAGTGGCGACGGCTTCTATATCTGGAACCGTGACCACGGGCTCGAGGCCAATGTCAATCTCTACCATTTCATGCACCTCGTGCTCGCGGACAACGCCATCGCGAGAAGCAAGTCGATATCCAAGTCGGTGCCGAGACTGCGTGCCTGTTTTCACGTCGGCAGCTGTTACGAATTCCACCAGGCGGAAGGCCTCAACCCGACCATTCACGACTTCATCGTCGGCGACGTTACGATCGAACTCGCGAGGATGATCGAAGCGGCGATGCCGGGCCAGATACTGGTGGGCGACTTCCTTGCACAACTGAATCCGAATACGCTCGATCCGACCGAATCCCAGATCCATCTGGACGCAGTCACGTTCCTGCAGCGCGCGCAGGGCAATCTCGCGAAGCTGAGCGGTCTCGAGCTCTCCGGTGAGAAAGTGTCGGCGATCAAGTGTTATCTGACTGGCGAACGACAGGAAGACGGGGAATTCTCGATTCGAAAGCTGGAAATCAAGGACAAGCACGGACTGTCGCGTGCTGCCTACAACGCCAAGGTCAATATCTATCGTGACATGGCGCGGCCGATTCTCTTAGGCATAGAGGACAAGAAGCTCGCCGGCGCGCCGCTGTCGGCCTGATCGCGATTCGATCGAATCGCGGCTCAAGCCGCTCCCACAAAGTCGCGATTCCTCATCGATCAAATTGGTCGGGACGGCGAGATTGACGCGGCGCATCCCAATTCGCCTACGTGGCCGATCGTCGATTCAGCGAACGGTGCGAATTGATCTTTAGCGTAACGTCTGAACGTCGCGAACCACGTTAGACAGACCACGCTTCTATCCAGCCCGCCGCGTTACGAGGCTCGTAGATACTTGATCGATCAAAATGGTCGGGGCGGCGAGATTCGAACTCGCGACCCCCACAACCCCATTGTGGTGCGCTACCAGGCTGCGCTACGCCCCGACTGGCGAGAAAGTAAACGACTCGAGCGCGGCAATGATACTTGCCGCCCGGCGGTGTTGAAAGGCCCGGCTTAGCGCCGCAGGATCTTCAGAACTTGTTCAAGTTCCATCCGTAACTGCTTGATAATCTGCTGACTTTGCGTCACGTCGTTTTTGGCCTGGTCGCCGGTGAGGCGTTGCCGGGCACCTCCGATCGTAAATCCGTCGTCATACAGGAGACTCCGGATCTGGCGGATTATCAGCACATCCTGTCGCTGGTAGTAACGGCGGTTGCCCCGTCGCTTCACCGGCTTCAGTTGTGGAAATTCCTGTTCCCAGTAGCGCAGAACATGCGGTTTGACTGCACACAAATCACTGACTTCACCAATTGTGAAATAGCGTTTACCAGGAATTGGAGGTAGTTCGTCGTTATTCCCCGGTTCCAGCATAGGCCTCTACTCGGGCTTTTAGTTTTTGTCCCGGCCTGAAAGTCACAACACGACGTGCTGTAATGGGAATCTCTTCCCCCGTCTTTGGGTTGCGGCCCGGACGTTCGTTCTTATCCCGAAGATCAAAGTTTCCAAACCCCGAAAGTTTGATCTGCTCCCCAACTGCGAGAGATGCTCGCAGCTCCTCAAAGTATAAATCAACAAGCTCGCGCGCTTCTCGTTTATTTAATCCCAGTTCATTGAAAAGGGATTCAGCCATATCTGCTTTGGTGAGTGCCATTGGTCCTAGTCTCGTAAAACTGCGCCGAATTCCTGCTGCAATTTGCCAACCGCAGCCTGCATGGCAGCGTCCGCGTCGACGTCGGTAAGGGTGCGGGATATTTCCTGCAAAATCAAGCCAAAAGCTACGCTCTTTAGCCCTGCTTCTATGCCGCTTCCCCTGTAAATGTCAAATACCCGGACGTCCCGGATGAGGTCTGGCGCGGCCGATTTCACCGCGGCGACCAGTTCCGCCGCCGAAACCTCGTCCGCGACGACGACAGCGATGTCGCGGCGGATCATTGGAAACTTTGACACTTCTGTTGCGAGCGGCACAGCCGCCGCAAACGCGATTTCAGTGTTCAGTTCGAACAGCAGTACGCCTTTGTCCAGATCAAACTGCTTTGCAAGCTCCGGATGCAGTTTGCCAATGATGCCGACGACCTTCTTGTCGCGGACGATGTTTGCGGATTGCCCGGGCTGCAGTGCGGGATGCCCGGCCGCGACGAAATCGAACGTTGACTCGGCGCCGACGGAAGCAAGCAAAACGGATACGTCCGCCTTGATGTCAAAAAAATCGACTGCCCGGTCGGGGCTGCCCCACTGCTCGGGGTCGGCGGGGCCATAGGCGAGGCCCGCGACCCGCATGATTTCCCTGGGCGCCTTCAGCGAGCCGTGAAAGGTCTTGCCGATCTCGAAAATCCGAACCCGGTCCTGCTGCCGCGCCACGTTCGACGCGGCGGCTCCGAGGAGCCCGGGCCAGATCGAGCTGCGCATGACCGACATTTCCGAGGAAATCGGGTTGCTCAACCTGAGCTCCGAGGAGGCACCCGATATGCGGGCATCGATCTCCTGGTCGACGAAGCTGTAGGTGATCACTTCCTGGTAGTCGCGGGTAACGAGCATGTTGGCGACGACGTCAAGATCGATGAATCCCTCCGGTGCCGGCGCGAGCGGCGTCTCGGCAATGGCGGTCGTCTCGGGAATCTCGTCATATCCGTGGATGCGGGCAACCTCTTCGATCAGCGCGTCTTCGACATCGATATCGAAGCGGAAGCTCGGTATGACCACGCTCCAGCCTTCCTCATGGCTCGTCGCCGCAATACCGAGATTGCTCAGGATTCTGCCAACCACCCCGTCCGCGATGTCGGCGCCGAGCACTCTATTCAGTCGCGATCGTCGCAGAAGCAGCAGGGCCTTCTTCGGCAGGTACTCGGGAACGACGTGATCGGATAACGGGCCGGCGTCGCCGCCGGCGATTTCGAGCAGCAACTGAGTAGCGCGCTCCACCGCCCGTGCCTGTCCGGCCGGATCCACGCCGCGTTCGAATCTCAGGGATGCATCCGTATGCAACGCGTATTGCCTCGCCCTGCCGAGCATGAATTCAGGCGGCCAGAACGCGGCCTCGAAGAACACGTCGCTGGTCCTGTCGCTGACCGCGGTGGAAAGACCGCCCATGATTCCGGCCAGGCCGATCGGGCCCGTATTATCCGTGATCACGAGGGTATCGGTGTTGACCTCGATTTCGCGCTCGTCGAGCAGGGTCACTTTCTCACCGCGCCTGGCGAGCCGCGGGCGAATCGCGCCTTTCACCCGGTTCAGGTCGTAGGCGTGCAGTGGCTGGCCGAGTTCGAGCATGACGTAGTTCGTGACGTCGACGACCGGGTGAATGGGCCGCAAGCCGCTCCGGCGCAGGCGCTCGGTCATCCAGACGGGTGTCCGCGCGCCCGTATTGATGCCCCTGACGACCCTGCCGGCAAATCGCGGGCAACCTTCGGGCAACACGAGTTCGACCGGATGCGCGTCATCAATCGTGGCCTTGATCACCTTGACGAGTGGATCCTTCAAGGGAGTCGCCGTAATGGCGCTGACGTCCCGCGCGATCCCCAGCACGCTGAAACAGTCGCCGCGATTCGGCGTCAGCTCCAGGTCAAAGACATGGTCGGGCAAATCCAGGTAGTCGGCCAGCGCCCGGCCCGGTTGCGCATCCGGGGGCAATTCGATGATGCCTGACGCGTCGTCACCCAGGCCGAGCTCGATTTCGGAGCAGAGCATGCCATTTGACTGCACACCACGAATCCTGGCTTTTTCGAGCTTTACGCCATTCGGCAGCGTGGTTCCGGGCGGCGCAAACGGACTTTTCATGCCGGCGACGACGTTTGGTGCACCGCAAACTACCTCGATCGCCTTTCTTCTGCCCGTCGATACCTTGCAGACGCGGAGCTTGTCCGCGTCAGGGTGCTGATGAACCTCGAGTATTTCACCGACAACGACGCGTTTCAGCCCACCACCCTGCGGTTCCACCGTGTCCACTTCGAGACCGGCCATCGTCAGCCGATGCGCAAGCGCCGCACTGTCGAGCGCAGGATCCACCCACTCGCGCAGCCATTTCTCGGAAAATTTCATCACCTCAACCCCGCGCTACCGGAACTGGCGCAGAAAGCGCAGATCGTTTTCAAAGAAAGTGCGCAGATCGTTCACACCATAGCGCAGCATGGCGAGGCGCTCGATGCCTACGCCGAACGCATAACCGGTGAAGTCCTCGGGATCGATGCCGGCCATCTCGAGCACGTTCGGGTGCACCATGCCGCAGCCGAGTATTTCGAGCCACTTGCCCTTCTCCCACTCGACATCCACCTCGGCGGACGGTTCCGTGAACGGGAAATACGAGGCGCGGAAGCGCAGCTCCGCCTTACGCTCGAAGTAGTGCTCGACGAACTGGTGCAAGACCGCCTTGAGGTTGGCGAAGCTCACATTCCTGTCGATGACGAGCCCCTCGACCTGGTGAAACATCGGCGTGTGGGTCTGGTCCGAATCGCAGCGGTACACGCGGCCCGGTGAGATGATGCGTATCGGCACACCCTCGTCCGCCATCGCGCGGATCTGCACCGGTGAGGTGTGCGTCCTCAACAGCATGCCGCCCGGGAAATAGAACGTGTCGTGCATCGCCCGCGCCGGATGGTTCTCCGGTATGTTCAGCGCGGTGAAGTTGTGATAGTCGTCTTCGATCTCGGGTCCGGTCCTGACGCCGAACCCGGCGTCGCGAAAGATCTTCTCGACGCGCATCGCGGCCCGCGCCACGGGATGCCTGCCACCGAGCGACAGGCCACGCCCGGGCAGGGTCACGTCGACTTTGTCCGCAGCGAGCTCGCCGGCGAGCGCCTCGCGCTCCAGGGAGCTGCGCTTCGCTTTCAATGACTCCTGGACCTGCTTCTTGGCCTCGTTGATCTGCTGGCCCGCTGCGGGGCGTTCCTCGGCGGGCAGCTTGCTCAGACCCTTGAGCCTCGCGGTGAGCTCCCCATTCTTGCCCAGGTAACTGACCCTGATGGCATCGAGCGCCGCGAGGTCGCCGGCGGAATCGATAGCCGATTTCGCCTCGCGAACGAGATCGTTCAGGGCCTGCATCAAACGGACCGGGCGCTGCGATGCCGGGACGGCATCAGCAAATATCAGGTGTCGGCCAGCGCGGCTTTGGCCTGCGCGGCAATCGCGCCGAATGCTTCAGGATCATGCACGGCGATATCGGCCAGCACCTTGCGGTCGATTTCCATCTCCGCGCGGTTCATACCGTTGATCAGGCGACTGTAGGACAAGCCATGCAATCTCGCGGCGGCGTTGATGCGGGTGATCCACAAGGCGCGGAACTGTCGCTTGCGCTGCCGGCGGTCGCGATATGCGTACTGGCCCGCCTTGATGACGGCCTGTTTCGCCGCCTTGAACGTCTTGCTGCGTGCGCCGTAATAGCCCTTCGCTTTGTCGAGAATCTTCTTGTGGCGCGCCTTCGTCGTGACGCCGCGTTTCACTCTTGCCATGTCTCAATCTCCACTCAGCTGTAAGGAAGCATGCGCTTGACGGCTTTCTTGTCGGCATCCGCTACCTGCAGCGTCAGGCCGAGTTTCCGCTTACGCTTCGACTTCTTCTTGGTGAGAATATGATTGAGATGGGACTGGGCGCGCTTGTAACCGCCCTTGCCCGTCCGCCGGAAGCGCTTGGCCGCACCCCGGTTTGTCTTCATTTTAGACATTACTTACTCCGTCTTTTCTAGCCTTGCACGAACAAGTCAGCGCTTGCCGTTTGAGGCGGGTATTAGCTTTCGCCTTTTGAGCTCAGCCGTTACTCACTTTTTCTTTGGTGCCAGCACCATGACCATCTGCCGCCCTTCGAGCTGCGGCATCTGTTCAACGACACCATATTCATCGAGGTCTTCCCTGACCCTGGTCAAGAGCCTCGCACCCAGTTCCTGGTGTGCCATCTCCCGGCCTCTGAATCTCAGCGTGACCTTGGTCTTGTCACCGTCCTCCAGGAACTCCCGGAGTTTTCGCAACTTGACCTGGTAGTCGCCTTCCTCCGTTCCCGGACGAAACTTGATTTCCTTGACGTGAACCTGCTTTTGCTTGCGCCTCGCAGATTGCGCCTTCTTGTTGAGTTCGAACAGGTATTTACCGAAGTCCATCACACGGCAGACCGGGGGATCTGCCGTCGGAGAGACCTCAACGAGGTCGAGATCCTCATCGCGCGCGATCTCGAGCGCCGCCGCCAGAGACATGACGCCCGCCTGTTCCCCGTTGGCATCAATCAGCCTTACTTCCGATGCATCTATCTCTTCATTGCGCCTGACGCGTTTCGGTGTTGCGATATTGGACTCCTCCCGTCGAAAACAATACCCGCAGCGCGGACGGCCCGAAACCGGCCTGACCGCCACTGCGGGACGCGAATTTTATAGCCGCAATCCCTGCGACACAAGCCCGGAAATGCCTGATTTGCAAAGCGTTCCGGGCTGGAAAAGTGGTGGGCGATGGTGGTTTCGAACCGCCGACCTCCACGATGTCAACGTGGCGCTCTACCCCTGAGCTAATCGCCCGACAAGTTACTGGTTCGGCGCCCAAAGCGGTCGACAAAGATACTTAAGGCCCCTCTCCTGTGCAATAAAAAGCTATCGCGGCTGAAACCGCTCCCACAAACGCCGTTGCCGATCTTTCCGGGTAGCTTAGCTCAATTTCGGGTTTATCCGGCCAGTTTGTCGCTCAGGCCCAGGCCGATTTCGCGCATCTTGCGGATCTGATCCCTGAGCCTCGCCGCCTCCTCGAACTCGAGATCGCGGGCATGCCTGAGCATTTTCTTCTCGAGCTTCTGCGCTTTCTTGAGCACTTGCTCGGGTGTCATGGACTCGTACGGCGTCGCGTCCTCCGCGATGCGCCTTCGGCCGCGTCCCGGCACCGGGTAGGCGGCTTCCATGATGTCGGCGACCTGCTTGACGATCGACGCGGGCGTGATGTTGTGTTCCTCGTTGTACTGCAACTGCCGTTCTCGGCGGCGGTTGGTCTCGTCGATGGCGCGCTGCATCGAGCCGGTGACTTGGTCGGCATACATGAGCGCCGTGCCATTGAGATTGCGTGCGGCGCGTCCTATCGTCTGGATCAGCGAGCGCTCGGATCGCAGGAAGCCTTCCTTATCGGCATCCAGGATCGCCACGAGTGACACCTCCGGCATGTCGAGCCCTTCGCGCAGCAGATTGATACCGACGAGCACGTCGAAGGTGCCGAGCCGCAGGTCGCGAATGATCTCCGTTCTTTCGACCGTGCCGATGTCGGAGTGCAGGTAGCGGACGCGCACGCCGTGCTCTGCGAGATAGTCCGTCAGGTCCTCGGCCATTCTCTTCGTCAGCGTCGTGACCAGCACGCGCTCGTCCGCCGCCGTCCGCCGCCGGATTTCCGACAACAAATCGTCGACCTGCGTTCTCGCCGGCCGCACCTCAACCTCGGGATCGACGAGCCCGGTCGGCCGGACGAGCTGTTCGACCGTGTGGTCGGCGCGTGCTACCTCATAATCGCCCGGTGTCGCCGAGACATAGATCGTCTGCGGCGACAGCGCCTCGAACTCGTCGAAACGCAGCGGCCGGTTGTCGAGCGCGGACGGCAGCCGAAAACCGTATTCGACGAGGGTTTCCTTGCGGGAGCGGTCGCCGCGGTACATGCCGCCGAGCTGTGGCACCGTGACATGGCTTTCGTCGATGATCAGGATCGCCTCGTGCGTCACGTAGTCAAACAGGCAGGGGGGCGGCTCGCCGGCTTTACGCCCCGACAGGTAGCGCGAGTAGTTCTCGATGCCGGCGCAGTAGCCGAGCTCCCGGATCATTTCCATGTCGAATAAAGTTCGTTGTTCTAGTCGTTGAGCTTCAAGGAGTTTTTCCTGCTTTCGCAAAAGCTCCAGGCGCTCCTTCAGCTCGACCTTGATCTCGTCCACGGCTTTCAGGAGCGTCTCGCGTGGCGTCACGTAGTGGGTCTTCGGGAACACCGTCAGCCGCGGCACGCGGCGCGCAACCTCGCCGGTCAGCGGATCGAAGTAGGACAGCGACTCGATCTCGTCGTCGAACAGCTCGACGCGCACGGCATCGCGCTCGGATTCTGCCGGGAAAATGTCGATGACGTCGCCGCGCACGCGGTAATTGCCTTGCGACAGATCCAGTTCGTTCCTGGTGTACTGCATCTCCGCAAGCCGTCGCAGGATCGTCCGCTGGTCGATGCGCTCACCACGCGAGAGGTGCAGCACCATGCTGAAATAGGCCTCCGGGTCCCCCAGGCCGTAGATCGATGACACGGTCGCGACGATAATCGCGTCCGGCCGCTCGATCAGTGCCTTGGTCGCCGACAAGCGCATCTGCTCGATGTGCTGGTTGATCGAGGCGTCTTTCTCTATATATGTGTCGGAGCTCGGGACATAGGCCTCCGGCTGGTAGTAATCGTAATAGGAAACGAAATACTCGACCGCGTTCCGCGGGAAGAACTCACGCATTTCGCCGTAAAGCTGCGCCGCGAGGGTCTTGTTTGGTGCCAGAATGATCGCCGGCCGCTGCGTTTCCTGGATGATGTTGGCCATCGTGAAGGTCTTGCCGGAACCGGTGACGCCGAGCAGGATCTGCCGCGCGAGGCCGTCGTTCAGTCCTTCGACCAGGCCGACGATCGCCGAAGCCTGGTCCCCCGCGGGGCCGAACTTCGACACCAGGGTCAGCCGGTCGCGATCATCCGACAAAGACTTCTTGGGCAGTTTCGTCGATTGACGTACCATGCGCGTTCGTTTTCGAGAGGCAATCGAGTGAGTTTATCAGTTTCGGAAAGAATGGGCCGGGTCATGCCCTCCGCAACCAGTGCCGTGCTGGGCCTCGCGGCGCAGTTGAAGGAAGCCGGCCGCGACGTGATCAGCCTGGGCGCCGGCGAGCCCGACTTCGACACGCCGGATCACATTAAAGACGCGGCGATCGAGGCCATTCATGCGGGCGAGACCAAGTACACCGCGATCGACGGCACGAGCAGATTAAAGGCTGCGATTCAGCGCAAATTCGAGCGGGACAACGGGCTCAGCTACGAGCCGAACCAGATCATCGTCTCCTGCGGCGCCAAGCACACCTTGTTCAATGCCTGCATGGGAATCTTGAGCCACGGCGACGAGGCCATCATCCCGGCGCCCTACTGGGTTTCATATCCGGACATGGTGCGCGTCGCAGAAGGCGTTCCCGTCATCATCGAGACCGGCATCGACAGCGATTTCAAGGTCACGCCGGAGCAGCTCGAAAAGCATATGACCGCCAGGACGCGCATCCTGTTCCTGAACAGCCCGTCCAACCCGACTGGCAGCTGCTACTCGCGCGAAGAATTGGCGGCGCTGGGTGAAATCATCAAGCGACATCCGCAGGTCGTCGTCCTCGCCGATGACATCTACGAGCATATTCACTGGTCCGACACGCCGTTCTGCAGCATGGCGAGCGCCTGCCCCGAACTCATCAACCAGGTGCTGACGGTCAACGGCGTCTCGAAATGCTACGCGATGACGGGCTGGCGTATCGGCTATGCAGGTGGCCCTAGAGAAGTCATCAAGGCAATGAACACGATCCAGAGCCAGATCACCTCGAACCCCTGCAGCGTCTCGCAGGTCGCCGCCGCGGCCGCGCTCGACGGCGACCAGTCTTGCGTCAGTGCCATGGCGGCCGCCTACAAGGCCAGAAGCGATTACATCGTCAAGGCATTGAACGAAACACCCGGTTTCGAATGCCGCGAAGGCGAAGGTGCGTTCTATGCATTCCCGCGCGTCACTGGCGCGATGCAAGCCAAGGGCCTCGAAACGGACCCCGACCTCGTCAGGTTCCTCCTCGAGGAAGCAGACGTCGTGCTCGTGCCGGGCACCCCGTTCGGCGCTCCTGGCTATGTGCGATTGTCATTCGCCTGTTCCATCGAGGAGCTCGAGGACGCCGTCAATCGGATACGCAAAGCGCTCGCTTGACTTGAGATAGGGGCTGGCCGAGAATGCCGCCCCGCGCGACAATGAGCACTCTATTCTTCCCCGGTAGCTCAGTTGGTAGAGCGGTTGACTGTTAATCAATTGGTCGCTGGTTCGAGTCCGGCCCGGGGAGCCAACTTCCAAAGAAGCCCTCCAAGATGAGGGCTTTCTTGTCATCGGGGTTGATCAAGTCGCCGGACATTTCCCTCGTCACGGCTGATTAGCGTCGTACTGAAGATCAATCCGCAGTCATCATTGCCCGATCGCGAACGACGCGGGCGGATTGGGCCCGGGGAGCCAGATATTAGAATGCCCCTCGGCGAGGGGCATTTTCACATTCATCTTCTGCTGGCCACCAAGCGGCAAGATAAGACAGGCATGCGAACGGAGCCAGGGCCCCAGCCATGCACAAGATCCTCATCGAACGCTCACTCCACGCCCCTTGCGCGAATACTGCATGTCTGTCGATCCGACATTTCCGTTATCGGTTTCGTCTCAACGACATCGGTGGACCGCGGCTGCGTGCCGCAGGAGTCACCGGCGTGCTCGAGCGATTAGTTGCGCGAGCGCCGCAGGGCGTCCGTCCGAGTCGGTCACAACACCTTCTCGGTACCAGATGATGTCCAACCCTGTGGCCGCATCGCGAAGCACGCCGGGACGCATGCGATATTCCTGATTCTGCGGCCCGATCACGTCGGCTTCCGTGACGAGATGCTCCTCGATAATGAGGTATCCACCTGCCTTGAGGACATCCTTCAAGGTGTCGACCAGCGGCATGTTGGTGTAACGAATCATGATGGCCAGATCGTACCGATCAGCCGTGAATAGCTTCGTAGGCCGGCGCCAGGCATATTCCAGATCCATCTGGATGCAGCTTATGGGAAGGTCTTCAGCGGTCGCCGTTTGGCTCAGGTATTCGAGCGCAACCTGCGCGATATCGACTGCATCGACATGCCAACCTCGACGCGCAAGGTAAATGGCATTGCGTCCGGTGCCGCATGCCACGTCGATGGCTCGTGGATGCGCCTCTGTAATCTTCAGTTTCGGCAGCCATTCCTCCAACAAGGCACTGGGGTGCTTGCGTAAGGCATAGGCGCCCTCGCGATAACGCTGGTTCCACTTGTCCTGGTCCGCCTGGCTCATCCCAGCATCCACCCGTTGATGTACCCGATTATGGACATCGGATCCTGGCCAGAATTCTACCTGTGCAGTCTCGTCGGGGCGCCACCGTCTCACCGAACGCGGGCACCCGCTGTTCACAGTGCACGTGTCGTTTCGATCTGCGGGCATAGACCTGAAAAACCTTTTGACTGTGGGTCTTGTTGGGACAGAGGGACCTTATTAATACCCAAGCCACGGCGGCGACGTGCACTCTTATTATTTGTGAAACCTGTCTCAGGTGACCCCGATTCGCCCTTGCTAGGCTCCCATTCGTCTATTCGGGTTGCCGCGGTGGCCCGATTCATTTCTGACAATCGGGAGATACGGCGATGATCAGTCCTTTTATTCAGCGAGCAGGCACATTGGTCGTGGCAATATGCCTCGTAACGCTGCCGGTGCTGCAAACAGCGCAAGCGGCAATTATTTCCACCGATACCGCCATCGAGATGGCCGAGCGCCAGGACCGGATCGATCGCATTAATGAGGTATTGGCACGCGATTCGGTGCAGCAGGTCTTGATCGAACTCGGTGTCGATCCGGCCGATGCCAACGCCAGGGTGCAATCGCTGACGGCCGAAGAACTGCAGACACTCGAACAAAACCTCGCTGAGCTGCCGGCTGGTAGTACCGGTGTCATCGAAGTTGTCGGTATTGTCGCGATCGTACTGATCGTCCTTGAACTGCTGAATGTCACCAACTTCTTCACCGAGTTCTAATGCCGACTGCGTGGTTCGCAAGTTGCGGCAAATAATATTACTCATCGGCGCTCTGGCGCTCACCTCAGGCTGTACCAGCATTGTTAGAAACATGCTGGCGGAACTCGAGCACCAGACCGAAAGTGTGGAGCTCGCGGATGTCCCCTTTCACTCGCAGGTCACCGATCAATGTGGCCCGGCGGCCTTGGCATCTGTCCTCAACAGCGCCGAAATAGCCGTCACACCTGAAGAACTTAAGTCGCGCGTGTACATTCCCGACCGTGAAGGCTCACTCCAACTAGAACTACTTGCCGCCACCCGACATTACGGTCGTATCCCTTACCTCATCGATCCCGATCTGAATGCAATAGTCGCGGAATTACATGCCGGCCGCCCTGTCCTGATCATGCAGAACCTCGGCGCAAGACTGATGCCCATCTGGCATTACGCAGTTGTCGTCGGTTATCTGCCCGATAAGCAAGAATTTGTGCTGCGTTCCGGTGACAGCCAAAGGCTCTTGATGAGCCCCAGAAAGCTCATCGGCACCTGGCAACGCGCCGATGAATGGGCATTTGTGGCACTGAAACCGGGAGATCTGCCTGCAATTCCGAACGCCGAAAGATACTTGCGTTCTGTTGCTGCCATCGAGGCTGTAGGCGAGTTCGAAAGCGCCATTTCCGCATACCACACTGCTACGGAGGCATGGCCGGAGAATGATCTCGCCTGGCTCGGCCTGGGTAATGCGTCATATGCCAGCCGTAAATTACGGCCTGCGCGAAACGCATACCAGAAGGTGCTCGAACTAGATCCGCAACATATAATCGCGCTGAACAATCTCTCGCAGGTTTACGCGGATTTGGGATGTCGCGACGATGCACTCGACACGCTAAATCTCGCGCTTTCAATAGTAGATACCGACGATCCAATACATCGTTACTTGAGTATTACGATGGACGACGTGAGCAAGAGTAATTCGGTGTCACGTTGCAAATAATTGATCGCGCAAGTTCTATGATCCTCAATTCGACCAGTTCCCGCTCGACTAATGCCAGCGGCAAAAGCACTCCTTGCGAAGCTTCCTAACGCGGCAACCCCATCTTGCCTCGGAAGGATTCCCAGCATGGATCGTCGTGGCGGTTCACGAGAAGCGGATCGAACAGCATTCCGCTCAGACCGGCGGCCCGAATTTCGTATCCCTCGTTCGACCCATCGAAGGCGAGATCGATAACGAAGTCCCGAGGCAGATCCACAACAACTGATTCGTCAACACGAGATCAGGCCCGTTAGAGGAAATGTCATGGACAACCGGTTGTGCGAGCAGCGTCACAAACCACGCGTTGGCTGGCCGATCTACTGCTTGAATCTCCCGATCAGCCAGCCTTTATTTGGCCAGTAGCTGTCGGCTCTGCTATTCCCAAATTGCCAGACTACGATGCTCGAGCATTCGTTCAGGGATGGATCTGCGGTCCGTATTTTTCGTCGAGCGCGCTGCTCAGCCAGCTTGAGAACTCCGGCGTAAACCAACCCCGCCGATGCCATGAAAACCAAAGATCGCGGGCCACTTGATTACCGAGTCGGCTGTCGATGAGGTTTCTGGCCTTCGTCTGCCAATACTCGCGGTCCGGGTGCCCATCCAGATACTGGAGATACCCCTCTTCTGCGAGCCTGACGAAACCGGCCAAATGACCGGAAAACTGCTAGCTCTGCTGATCCGTGAATTCTTCGCCGTTACGCGCCTTGATCATGAGTCGCGATATGTCCGGTGAAGCCGCCCGTGACAGGAGAAGGGTCTCTGCCCGGCTCGCCAGTCACTGGCGATTCGCAGCCAGGGTCGCGTTGGTGTTGGCGTGTATCTCGAATATCAGGAGTATTATCGTCACGACAATTGCGACGCCGCTGATAACCTCCGCAATCTGCGCATGCTCTATCAGTTTCACTTTTGAACCCCGGCGTTATTCGTGCTTTATGACTCATTATGCTGCGATGGCGGGTAATTTATCTCTTTATTTACTACACTCGGCTCGACAACCACAGAACGCAGGACTTCAAGAATGAACACTCTATCGCGCCGCCAGTTTCTCGGCACGTCGGCCGCGGTACTGGCATTACCCAGATTCGGATTTGGGGCGTCGGGGTTGCCGGAGTATCTCGATCACGATGCGCTCGGACTTGCCGAGCTCGTACGCCGCAAAGACGTCTTACCCGTGGAATTGCTGGATGCCGCAATTGCTCGCGTCGAGGCGATCGATACGCAGGTCAATGCCGTCGTCACGAGGATGTACGATGAGGCGCGAGCCACAATTGAAAATGGTATCCCCGACGGTCCCTTCGCGGGCGTGCCGTTTCTGCTGAAGGACCTTGGCGCAATCTACAAAGGCGTGCGCGCCACCTATGGCTCGCGGCTATTCGATCAATACCTGCCCGAATACGACGACGAACTCGTGCGGCGTTACAAGGCGGCGGGTCTGGTCACGATGGGGCGCACGAACACACCGGAGTTCGGCCTTAATGCATCCACCGAGTCGGTTTTGTTTGGTCCCTGCCGCAATCCCTGGGACACGACTCGATCGAGCGGCGGTTCCAGTGGCGGGTCCGGCGCGGCAGTGGCCGCCAGGATGGTGCCGATCGCGCATGCCAGCGATGGCGGCGGCTCGATACGCATACCGAGCTCCTGCTGCGGAGTCTTCGGCATGAAGCCGTCGAGGGGCCGCCAGCCGACGGGCCCGGACGCCGGCGAGCAGTGGGAGGGATTTGCCACGGATCACGCGGTGTCGATTTCCGTGCGGGACAACGCCGCATTGCTCGATGCGACTTCCGCGCCGGAGACCGGCGCGCCCTACGGCATACCGGCGCCGGCGAGGCCGTTCCTGGAGGAGGTGACAACGGATCCCGGACGGCTCCGCATCGCGATGTTCACCAAGGGGGCGGCCGACGAAACGCATCCCGATTGCGTGGCTGCCGTCCAGGACGTCGCGAAATTGTGCGAAGAGCTGGGGCATGACGTTATCGAGGACGCGCCCGCGCTCGACTACGACAGTATCAAGGCGGCATTCAGCCTGATCGTCGAATCGCATACGGCTGCGATGCTTGACCAGTTCGCGGACAATCACCGTCGAAAAACCGTCAGGGACATGGTCGAGCCGGCGACACTCGGCTGGGCCGAGGGTGGGTGGAAGGCATCGGCCGCCGATTTCGCGAGCACCAAGTCGGTCATCAATCACACGACACGCAGGGTCGCGGAATTCCTGACCTGGTACGACGTGATCCTGACGCCGACTTTGGCTGCGCCGCCGCCGAAGCTCGGTTACCTGGACACTGTGAACTTGCCCTTTAAGGAATTTCAGAGACGCCTGTTCGACTTCTTGCCGTTCACCTGGTTGCACAACCTGACTGGCCTGCCGGCCATGTCCGTGCCGCTCTACTGGAACGATGAGGGGCTGCCGATCGGCGTGCAGTTTGCAGCGCCTTATGCCGACGAGGCGACGCTTTACCGGCTCGCCGGTCAACTCGAAGAGGCACGTCCGTGGCGCGAAAGAGTTCCGGCTATCGCAGTCTGAATCACAGACCCGCCACCTTTATCTAGCGATTAGATGACCAGCGTTTGCCAGGTGATCCATGCGAAGAAACCGAGGATGATCAGCAGCACGGTGTCGGTGATGCGGCGATTTTTTAATTCCTCACCGACCCAGTCGGCGCGGCTGTTCATGATCAGAAGTCCGAGCGTGATAAGGGGAATGAATGCCGCGCCGACGACGGCGTAGAGTTTCTGGATCTGCTGAAAGCTGACGATCAGTCCAAGCATCGGTACGATGCCGATGGCGAACAGGTAGCTTCGATACGGCAGTGACGCCGTGTCTACCTTGTGTGCCTCAACAATTACCTCTTCTGTGGACTGTACCTCTTCTGTGGACTGGCGGCGCCGCAGGAGCGTCCAGGCATCGGCGAAGATGTACGGCGTCGCCTGCCACACGCCGAGGAGACTGCTGAACACGGCGCCGGCCGCGCCGATGAGGAATAACCACTTGCCTGCCGGCCCGAGCGGTCCCGCCAGTTGATCGGACAGGTTCACGACCAGCGTGGCGCCGCCGCCTTCGATCTCGATGTTGTTACCGATGATGATCATCGCGATGCCGAAGATCGCCGTCATGGCGTAGGCCACGCCGAGATCGATGCGGCAATCGCGAAGGTGTGCGATGCCCTCGCGACCCTCTTCCCGGATCCAGTAGCCGTAACACAGCACGGTCACGGTGCCGCCGACGCCGCCGATCAGTGCGACTGTCCAGGTCAGTCCGTTGCCGCCGAGATCGGGAATCTCCGGCACGAAAAGGCCGCGCAATACCTCCCCGGTCCCCGGCCAGAGGAGTACCGCCGTGATCACCACGGTGACGAACATGATGCCGATGCAGACGCTCATGACCTTCTCGAACAACGGATAGCCACCTTTGTAGACGAGCACCATGCCGATCACGCTCGCCAGGATGCCGAAGGCGACCTTGCCGTCGCTCGCCTCATCGAACAAGGGAATCATCGCGTGCAGGGTCACGCCGCAGCCGCTCATGAGGGCCGAAGCGACAAAAAAGGACCAGAACACGAGGTAGGGAAGAAACAGCCAGCCGAAAACGCGCCCGAACTTATCCACCGCACCTTCGATAAGCGTGTTGCCGGTCGCGAGCTGCCAGCGCGCCAGCCCTTCATTGACGACAAACTTGAGAAATGCGCCGAGCACAGCCGCCCACAGGATGCCGGTGCCGAGCAGGCTGCCGGCGAAGCTCGCCGTCGCGAGATCGCCGGCGCCGACGCCGGTAGCCGCGACGAGGAGTCCCGGCAGGATCAGTGCAAACAGGCTGAGCTTATGCGAGTGCTGCTTTTGATCGGTCATGGCAACCTGATCGCGCGACCCGGCCGTGCGTCCGAAACGAGCTCGCCTTCGTCGACGACGACCACGCCATTGACCAGCACGTACTCGATGCCTGCCGAAGGCAGGGTCGGTTCGGTATAGGTCGCGCGGTCGATCACGGTTTGCGCATCGAAGATCGTGATATCGGCGTCTGCACCTTCCTTAACACGGCCTTTGAGCCGCATTGCCGGCACGTACGATCCGAGACAGCGTGCCGGTTCTATGGTCATCCGTCGCAAGGCGTCCATGAGTGTCAGGACGCCGTCCTCGCGAACATATTTGCCCAGTACTTTTGCGTATGTGCCGGACGTTCGGGGGTGGCCTTTGCCGTTTGTAATCATCCCGTCACTGGCAATCATCGTCAGGGGATTCGCAATTGCGGTCAGCGTCATTTCTTCGGTTCGATCGTGCATGATCACAAAACCGCCTTGCGCGCGATAGCGCGCGAAACTTGATCGGTTGAGTCGCTCCCCGGTCAGCGGCCACTGAAGTAATCGAAATCGATCGTCGTCCCAGGTTTGCCAATCGTCGAACAGTGCGGACTCTATCTTGGTCATGCTGGCCTCGTACGGATAGGCCTCGGTCGTCACGTCGATGCCGAGACTCCGCGCGAGATCGATCCGTCGCAGGAATTCCGCGGTCTGGGCGCCACCTGATGAATTGGCGTGCACGACATGCAGTGACGCACCTGTCACCGCGGCACTGTCGATCGCCTCCTGCACGCCGGCTGGACCTTCTTTGACGTGGATGTGCGCGGTCGCGCCATGTTCGGCGACGACACGGAGCATGGCCTCGAACTCGAATGTGCTCGCGGCCGGTGTGTAGGCGAGCCCGAAGCCCACTGCGACAGCCCCTTGCTGCAGGCCCTCCTCGATGATGGCCTTCATCGCGTTGATCTGGTTCAGCGACGCAGTCTCGGTCACCGCGGGCCCGCTCGGCAGCAATTCGCCCGCGTCACCCAGCACCTTCATGCGCGCCGGAATGTGGCCCACCGAAACGCCATAATTGATGAGCTGCCCGCCTTGCCGCGCGTCGTACCAACCGGCGACGTCGGCGGTGCCGGCTTCCAGCTCGAAAGCACTGGTGACGCCGTCCCGGACCATGAGCCGGTAGTTCTCCTCGGTCTGCCCGTGCGCGTGCAAGTCGATGAAACCGGGCGCGACAACGAGGCCCCTGGCATCGATTTCCAGGCCGCCGCGCATCCGGCCGCCGTCGATCGCAACAATCTTTCCGTCGCGAATGCCAATGTTGCTGACGGCGTCGAAGCCCGTTTCCGGGTCCATCACATGTCCCTGCCGTATGACGACGTCGTATTGCTCGGTCGGTCCACAGCCCGCAAGCGTCAGTAACGCCAGGCAGATTACCCGGTAAGGAATCGCCCTAATCATGGCTGGCATCCTTTGTATTTGTTTTTTGGGTAACGCGCCTCCAAGGTACGGTTTCTGCCGTCAAGGTCAAGCGCGCAGGCGAAGTTATTCATCTGACGGGCAATAAAAAAGCCTGTACCGGAAACGACGTGGTACAGGCTTTTTGCATGACGACGGCTGGTTGCTCGCCTATTGCATTACTTGCGTTTCGGTTCCGGTGACTTGAACAGAATATTAGCGCGATTCATCTCGACGGTCCGGGCGCCGATACCTTTCACGAGGATCAGATCCTCGTAGCTTTTGAACGGACCGTGGGCCTTGCGATAGTCGACGATCGCCTGTGCCTTGGTTAGCCCGATACCTTGCAACTCGGCCGAGATGGTTGCCGCATCTGCCGTGTTGATGTTGACTGGCCCGGCGAGGGCAAACCCCGGCATTATTACCGCGGCAGCCAGCAAGAATAGATATTGCCTGAGAGTCTTCATCTGTCACTCCTTCGTTTGACGAATTACCCGCTCGCACGCCAATGCAAACAGGACATCGCGGAGCTTAGACCGGGCAGACACCCGAAACCGCTCTCAAATGTGCGGAATTAGTGCGGAAATGAACGAGGTATCAGGGCGTCGGCGTGTTTCGCTGCAGCACGGAATCGAAGCGAACGCTCGTGAAGGGACGCTGCGTCTCCCAGTCCTTGCAACTGGGACACTGCCACAGCAGTTTCTGGCTCGAGAACCCGCATTCCCTGCATTTATATCTCGGCGTCGTCGACGCAAGCTTGCTGAGCGCGGCTCGAACCTTCTTGATGGCCGTCTGCCGGTGATGCCCATTAGCATCTTCAATCGTCTGCAGATCGATAAAGTCCGTCAGGGTCGGCTCGTTCAGCATGTACTCTTCGACACAATCGTCGATCACCTTGACGCCGTCGATTTGATTGACGATCGCCGTGTAGGCAACATCGGTCTTGATTTCCGGATGTTTCGCCAATAGGGATTCGAGAATCTTCTCCAGCTTGTCCGTCGAATCCTCGCGGCCGTAGATGTCTACGAGCTGCGGCAGGGCTTCCGTAATCAGGTAATTACTCTCATCGATGATGCGATGGTAGAGGCGCAGTGCAGTCTTGGTGTCGTTGGTGTCACGCGCGATGCCCGCTCGCGTCAGTGCGCCGCGCATCGTTCGCGGGCGACCACTTTGCGCCTTTTTCACGAACGCCCGTGCCGCCGCGTAGTCGTTCTTCGCGATTGCCTGCTCGGCAAGCTCGCAATAATAATGTGCGATTTCCAGTTCGAGTGATCGGCCACTCAAGGCCTCGAGCTTCTGCCCGGCATTGATGGCTTTTTGCCATTCATGTTCCAGTTCGTAGATTCGACACAATTTTTCCAGGGCTTCGACCTGGTAGCGCGAGCCTTCCGCCAGACGCGTGAACACGTTTTCCGCGCGATCGAGCAGGCCGGCCCGAAGATAGTCCTTGGCGAGCGAAAACAATGCCTGGTCCCGCTGCTCTGCGGCGAGATCCGGACGGGCTATGATGTTCTGGTGAATGCGAATCGCGCGATCGACTTCGCCGCGACGCCGAAACAGGCTGCCCAGCGCAAAGTGGGTCTCGATGGTCTTGTCGTCGACTCGAACCATTTTCAAGAAGTGTTCGAGGGCCTGGTCAGTCTGCTCGTTAAGCAGGAAATTCAGGCCTTTCAGGTAGTCGACATTGAGCGGCGGCGGTGGACTGTCCCCGTCATCGCGCTCTCCGAAACGGCCGAGTGCCCAGCCGGCTGCAGCCAGCAGCAGGAACAACCCGGCGAGGAAAAATGTTGACTCAGTCGGCATCCGCCAGCGGCAGGTTTCTGAGGGAAGAGACCTCGGACTCCGAATTGCGCAGCGCGCGGCGCAGGCGGCGGCGCTCGTTCGTCAATCTGAAAATGACGAAGCTCGTGCACAAAAGGCCGAACAGCCAGCCGATGACGAACGTCACAGAGAACGCCAGCGGTATGGACGGCTGTACGACGTCAAAAGCGAGATCCAGCGTTATGACGCCGGGGTTGCTGTTGGTGAACCACAGCGTCAGGAGAAAGATCAAAAGCACCAGGAATCCGATGCCAATTCGCTTCAGCATGGGTTTACTCCATGAGGCAGAAAGCGCTCAGAACACGCAGAGTTTATGCCTTTCGCGGGAATATGGTAAGGCGCCGCTCGAGCCGGTTCCTGACACCGGCTCGTACCGCTGGGGACGTTTTCAGCTATTGATCGGGAGATTGCGGCTGGCGTTGACCCGTTCCCTCAAGTCCTTGCCGGGCTTGAAATGCGGCACGTATTTGCCCGACAGGGCAACGGCTTCGCCGGTTTTCGGGTTACGGCCGATGCGTGGCGGACGGAAATGCAGCGAGAAACTGCCGAATCCGCGAATTTCGATGCGCTCGCCGCGCGCCAGGGAATCGCTCATCAGGTCCAATAAGTGCTTGACCGCAAGTTCGACGTCTTTCGCCGGCAAGTGTTTCTGCTTTCTGGCGATCACTTCAATGAGTTCTGATTTGGTCATGAGTCGCTTCGCTTATTGTTCTGGCGGGATCCCGCTAAGCTACCGATTATTAAAGGATTATAGCCCGGACCTCGCGGTCCGGGCCAGTCTTTTTTCAATTGGAACCGCCGGAGATCTTTTCCTTCAGCAGCTCGCCCAACGTGGTGCCGGCCGGGGCTTTGTCCGTATCCGACTTGTAGCTGGACAGCGCTTCGGCC
>JBFHXJ010000049.1:0-29094 GCA_041598995.1 Woeseiaceae bacterium
ACGGGAATTGCAGAATGCCGCCGCCTACCACGATCGGGTCATTGCGGATGCCGAGGGCGACGCCGCGCGGTTCGAGGCGTTGCTGGTCGAATACAAGAAGGCGCCTCGGGTGACCCGCGATCGGCTGTACCTCGAAGCGATCGAAGAAGTCTATGCCAATTCCAACAAGGTCATCATCGATTCGGACAGCTCCGGCAATCTGCTTTACCTGCCCATCGATCAGCTGATGCGTGGCGATAGAGCCAGCGTGCCCGGCGCCGAGACCAACCGCGCGGCCGATGCCCAGATTCCCGCCGTCGTCGGCGGCCCCGACAGGGAACAGGCGGATCCTCGGCAGCGAACGAGGAGGGATCCGCGATGAACAACAAGAACTTCACATTACTGGTCATTCTGGGTCTGATCTTCCTCGGCATCGGTGTCGCGGCTTTCACTGTGAACGAACGCGAACTCGCCATCAAATTGCGAGTCGGCGAAATCGTCAAGTCGGACTATGAGCCGGGGCTTTACTGGAAAATTCCGGTGTACGAGACCGTGCGCAAGTTCCCGGCGCGTATCTTGCGGATGGACGACGAGCCGCAGCGCGTATTTACACTCGAGCGCTCCGCGATGGAAGTCGATTATTTCGTCGAATGGCGAATCGTCGATCCGATACAGTTCTATACCTCGACCACCGGTTCGAGACAGAACGCGGCGAATCGCCTGCTGGAAATCGTGCGCAACTCGATCGTCACCGAGTTCGGGCGCCGGTCGGTGCAGGAAGCGATTTCGGTCGAGCGCCTGGAGCTGATGGCCGACATGCTGAAGACGGCGTCGGTGACGGCGCAAGGTCTCGGTATCGAGGTTGTCGACTTCCGCGTCAAGCAGGTCGAGTTCGTGCAGGTCGTCAGGGACTCGGTATACCGGCAGATGAGTGAGGAGCGCGCCCGGGTCGCCGCGGAAACCCGCGCCGAGGGACGGGAAGCGGCGGAACTGATCAAGGCGACGGCGGACAAGGATCGAACCATTATCCTGGCGGACGCTTATCGTGAAGCGCAGAAAATTCGCGGTGCAGGCGATGCCCGTGCTGCGGAAATTTATGCCAATGCCTACACGAAGGATCCCGAGTTCTATGCGTTTTATCGCAGCATCGATGCTTACCGGAAGTCCATGGGCAAGGCGGGCGACGTGTTGGTGCTTGATCCGAACAACGAGTTCTTCCGTTACCTGAACAGGTCGACTGTCGAGCAACGGTAACTCGGATAATTGAGACGATTCAATTGAGCGTGCCGCCGTCCTCGAACGGCGGCATTTATTGTGAGTGGCTGGAATGTGGCAGGACATACTGACGGCCTTTGCCCTTTACCTCGTTATCGAAGGCATGATTCCGTTCGTGGGTCCCGATTTTTTTCGTCGCAACGTGGCGCGTATCGCAGAGCTCAATGACAATCACCTGAGGATGACTGGGCTCGCGATCATGGCGACGGGTTTGTTGCTGCTGTTCGTCGTTCGCTAGAAGGAAAAACCTGGTGGGCAAGAATGTCGTAGTCGTAGGTACGCAATGGGGTGACGAGGGCAAGGGTAAGATCGTCGACCTGTTGACCGACAAGGCCGCTGCCGTCGCGCGCTTTCAGGGTGGCCACAATGCCGGACACACGCTGGTGATTTCCGGCAAGAAAACCGTACTGCATCTGATTCCTTCCGGAATACTGCGCGACGGTGTGCTGTGCCTCATCGGCAACGGCGTCGTGCTGTCACTCGAAGCACTGACGAGTGAGGCGCAAAAGCTCATTGACAGTGGCGTACCGGTCTTCGAGCGACTGCGCGTCAGCCCCGGATGCCCGCTCATACTGCCTTCCCATGCGGCCCTCGACAATGCCAGGGAAAAAGCGCGCGGCACCTCGGCAATCGGTACGACTGGACGCGGCATTGGTCCGGCCTACGAGGACAAGGTGGCGAGGCGCGCCGTCCGCGTTTCCGATCTTTTCGTGCGCGAAAAGTTTGCCGCCAAACTGGGCGAGGTACTCGATTACCACAATTTTCTGTTGCAGAACTACTTCAAGACAGCGCCTGTCGATTTTGCGAAAACGCTCGATGACGCATTGCGGGCCGCGGAAACGATTGCCTCCTGCGTTGCAGACGTTACACAAATACTCCAGGACCTCGCTAACGAAGGCAAGTGTATTCTTTTCGAAGGAGCGCAGGGTGCGTATCTCGATATCGATCATGGCACCTATCCGTTTGTCACTTCTTCGAACACGGTTGCGGCTGCGGCCAGCATTGGCACGGGCATCGGACCGGCAAATCTCGATTATGTGCTCGGCATCGTCAAAGCCTATGCGACGCGGGTAGGTGCGGGTCCGTTTCCGACGGAGCTCACCGACCACCTGGGGAAACACCTCGGCACTGTAGGCGCCGAATTCGGTGCGACCACCGGGCGACCGCGGCGTTGCGGCTGGTTCGATGCGGTCGCGTTGCGCCGTTCGATTCTCAACTCGAGCGTATCGGGGCTTTGCGTGACCAAGCTCGACGTGCTTGACGGCCTCGAAACGGTGCGAATATGTGTCGGTTACGAGATCGACGGCAAACCAGTTGCGGGCCTGCCCGTACAGGTCGATCGATTTGCGGAGTACGAGCCGGTTTACGAGGATATGCCCGGCTGGTCAGATTCGACGGTGGGGGTAACGGACGAGCAGGATCTGCCGGATAACGCCCGCAATTATCTCGCCAGGATTGAAGAACTGGTCGACGTGCCGATCGACATCATCTCGACCGGGCCGGATCGCGATCAGACCATCATCAAACGCCATCCGTTCGACTGATCGCTCATTGCACGGTCAGTACGAAAAGGCCATTCGCCCGGTCGCTCGCGATAACGTTACCCGATGGGAAAAACGGGTACACGCTCCACAGTCCGTCGAACGACGTGGTATTGCTGGCCGGATACGTGTCGAAGAATGCGATCTCCATCAAATCCATGTTCGACAGGTTGTTGAATTCCAGCACGCGCATGCCTGAAGTGTAATTCGCCTGGTAAACGCGATTACCGAATACGTAGAGATTATGGTCGATCGAAGTGGTCGCGGCGTCGTAGGCATAGACGTAGGCCGGATTGTCCAGATCGGTCACGTCAAAAACGTGCGTCCGGGTATTCACGCCGAAATCTGACTCGTCCAGCTCGTCGCCGAGCAGGAAGAAGCGGTGGTCGTCGGTCAACCAGCCCTGGTGCGCAAAGCGGGACTGCGGGTAGCCTGTCTCGGAGATGGTCACTGGCAAGGCTTTGTTCGTGACATCGACGATCCCGAGATGCGTCATGCCGATCGGCAGGTTGTTCGCCGTGTTGGTAATGGCCGAGTTGAAGCAGACTTCGCTGCCGACGTGATCGACATCCGGTCCCTGGTAGATGACGCATTGCGTGTCATGAATGTCGGCCTCGTCAAAACAGCCGGCCATCACGGGCATCGTCGGCGCCATGATATCGATGATGTGAAGACCTTCGTCGCAGGTATTGGTGCCGACCGCGAAGGCATAGCCGGTGTCTTCGTTGATTGCGAGGTTGTGCGCGTTGCCGAATCCGGTGTAAACGGCATCGGCCGAGAAATCCTGCGGCACGGCAATGTTGCGCAGGCGAGTCAGGTCGAAGACCTGCATGCCATGCGCGCCGGCGCCATCGGCGACGACGAACACGTGATCCATGTAGACCTTCATGTCCCGCCATGCCGACGTCACCGTGTTGGTTGGCAGGCGCCCGAGGTAAACGGGATTCTCCGGGTCGGTGACGTCTACGAATGCGGCGCCATTGGTGAGGCCCATGATTGCGTACTCATTGTTGTTCGTCGGGTCAACCCAGCCCCAGACGTCATTGCCGTCGCCACCGCCCATGTCGGCATTGGGAACCCTATTGCGCAGGTCGATCCCGGAGCAGGCGAAATCCGCGGCTATGCCGCCCACGCAGGCGTCAGGACCGGTACTCAGGCCCGGCGGGGGCGGGGGTGGCGGCGGGTTCCTATTGCCACCGTAGCTGCTGCCGCCGCAGCCGTCGAGGAACAGCGCTACGAGCAGCGGGGCAACAATTCTCATCAAAGATTTCATCCAGCCAGGTTCCGATTCTTGATCGATTGTTGGTTTCACAGTAGCAAACGAATGGCGAGATCGAGCAGCCTGCCAACCGGTCGAGGCTTGCATGAAGCTCCGGTTTCAGGATGATAGGCCCGCTCAGACCTCGCTGGACAATCAATTGAACAGAATATCGCTGCGCTTCAAGGCGGGGCCGTCGGCCTACGACGACATCAGGAAGCACGGTTTCGCCGAGGACCGCATAGGCACGATCGCCGGTGCCTCGGGCGGTGCGAAATGGCTGGTGCTGAGCCAGCTCGACCGCGTGCTTGCCGGTAGAGTCCTGCCCCGGCTTGCGGGACCCGTGCACTTGCTCGGCTCGTCGATCGGCGCCTGGCGATTCTGCTGCTATGCGCAGGCGGCGCCGGTGGATGCAATCGAACGTTTCGAGGCGGCCTACCTCGAACAGAGTTACAGCGATAATCCGGATGCCACGGAGATAAGCGCGAAAAGTCGCGAGATCCTGGAATTCCTGCTCGGTGACAGCGGGGCGCGCGACATCGTCAGTCATCCAGTCCTGCGCACGCACATCATGACCGTGCGCAGCCGTACGTTGACAGCGAGCGAACGACGACCGGTTCTGGCAGGCGGATTACTCGCGGCAGCAGCGTCGAATTTTCTCAGTCGCCGATTGCTCGGCATCTTCTTCCGTCGCAGCCTGTTTTACGATGCGCGCGACCTGCCTCCGTTTTATGAAGCCAGCGGATTTCCGCTCGATCGGATTCCGCTGACGGAGAGAAACCTGGCCGACGCCGTGATGGCAACAGGCGCGATTCCGCTCGTCTTGCAGGGTGTTCGCGATATCGAGGGTGCGCCGGCAGGCATTTATCGCGACGGCGGCGTCATCGACTATCACCTCGATCTGCCGCTCAGTGATTCCGACCGGCTCACCCTGTACCCGCATTTTTTCGACTACCTGATTCCCGGCTGGTTCGACAAGAAGCTCACGTGGCGGCGGCCGGAACCGCGACACATCGATCGGACGATACTGGTCTGTCCGTCCGCCGAATTCATCGACAGCCTGCCGAATCGAAAGGTACCGGACAGGAGCGACTTCGTGACCATGTCGCCCGAGTTGCGGGTCAAGGTATGGCGCTCCGTCGTTGCGTCCTGCGAACGTCTGGCCGAGGAACTGAACGACGTTTTGGACAAGGGCGAATTACCGGCGAGGCTGGAGCCTATGTGAGCTCCGGCAATACGGGGTCAGAGCCGTGCTCTGACCCCGGGTTTTCGGACCTTTTTCCATTGGACTAAAGATCAATTTGCACCGGTCAGTATTCCGGCGCTGGACAAAGCGGGCAAATTGGGCTTCAGCCGCGATTCCGTTTCGCAAAGCGCTTGCAGCGCTCGGTCAGCAGCTTTTGCACGACGTCTACGTCTTCATTCATGAGGAACGAATTCGGATCCTTCCAGCCGTTGATCATCGTCAGGTTGCGCTCGTTGACCGCGAGGTACACCTCGCTCGCCTGGGAATCGACCTCCCATCCGGGAATGACGACGACCGTACGTACGCGCACGGGATGTTTCAGTACTTTACTGAGCTCTTTCGCCAGGTGCTCCGACTTGACGCCATGGCGTGCCACCGACATGACTTTTTTGTCGGAAAACGTCAGCCTGTCTCCGCGCAAAGAGACTTCGTTGGTTCTCCCGGCCTTTTTGGGGACGACATTGACGGCGTAGATGCCGTGGCGGCCGACGACGACGTTGTCGATGATTCCACCGCTGGTCATTACGTCATGGAATACGCGGTTCTGGTTGGCATTCAGTTTTTGCAGCGCGTGACCCGTGGCCATGTTTGCGTCACGTATGAAGGCCAGGCGCCGCTTTTTCAGGACTATCCGAATGAGCCGGTACAGCGTGTAGACGGCCGCTGTGCCAAACAGGACCAGGACGAGAATCAGCTGCCATCTCGGTAGCTCCTCGAACATCCCCTCTGGCGGGAACAGGAACGTGACCGCGAAAATGACGACGAAAACGAGCGCGGCGCTCAGATAAATCGTCTGTTCCCGTCCAAGCCGCTCCAGTTGATCGCGAAACCGCTGCGCAGCCTCGAGCATGATGCTGTCCGGGAATCGCGTGGAGACGACGATCGATTGCGATAAGACGTGCCAGGATTTGACGATGAGCAGGAACACGATCGTGCTCGCTAAAGCGATGGTCGTGGCGCCACTCAGTGTTGCAAGACTCATGCAGTCAGTTCCTGATCAATGGGATACAAATTTGCACAATTTAGCGTTACCAAACAAGACGTCACTGTGAAACAGATCACATCAGTCGCTATCGGTAAGACGTGGTATCACGCTTGACGGCGGGTTTATGTGAAGGGGATCACGGTAGCGGCCGCAGCCACCCTGCTACCGTCCACGTCATCCCTTTTTTCTGCAATGGCAGATACTTACGGAGTCAATCATGAATCTTAAGCGGCTCGGAATTCCGTTAATCGTCTCATTTCTCGGTCTTGGCGGCTGCGCGACGATGAGCGCGGACGAATGCCTGACCAGCGATTGGCACGCGATTGGATTCGAGGACGGCGCGCGCGGCTACACTGCAGACCAGCTCGGAAATCGACGCAAAGCCTGTGCGAAACACGGCGTCACGCCGGATTTCGAAGCCTATCAGGCCGGCCGCGCACAGGGTTTACGCCAGTATTGCCAGCCGTCGCGGGGTTTCAGCCTGGGTTCGAATGGCGCACATTACAACGGCGTTTGCCCTGCCGATCTCGAAGCCGAATTCGTCGACGCCTATAACCATGGCCATCACCTGTATACGCTACGCGCACGAGTCAATGGTGCTACCGCCCAAATAAATGCCAAGGAGCGCGAGCTCGAAGACGTCAGCGGCGACATTCGCAACGCCGAAGCGCGACTGATCAGCTCGGAGACGTCGATGGAAGACCGCGTACTGGTATTGGCAGAGCTCAAGGATCTGTCCGAGCGAACCGGCCACCTCGAGGCGGAAATCGCAGAGCTCATCGAGGAACGGGCGATTCACGAGCAGCAGTTGGCTGCCTATCAGGCAATGCTGGCCAATTCGGGATTCTGATCCGGCGCCCGCGGGATGTGATACCCCCGCAGCCGGGTTCCACGAAAGTATTCGCTACACGAAAAAGTCGCGCGGCTCGTCACTGCCGCGTCGGTCGCCGCGGTAGCGCCGTTCCTTGCCGGTATATCCGCTGGTAGCCGCGAGCACGTTATCCGGCACTTGCCCCCTGCGCTCTGTACCGCTGCGGCGGTCCGCGTGGTGGAGAAAGCGGCATCTGCAGACGGTAGCGTCGCAGTCCGGCAAGGGGATTCGTGGCGCCGCGTTCGACAGGTATCTCTTTCCTTGCATCGATTTGGCGGCGTCGCAGGCACCGTTTGTCGCTTGTATCGAAACCGCGTGAAACTTCGAGGTCGTCGTTTCCGGCACGCTCGTCACGCTCGGATGTTTCGCCGAGGTGGTTTTGGTTCGTTTCGACAGCACGAGCAATACGATCAGGACAACGGTGAGAAGAATGCCGATCGACAGGCTCATTTTCCCCTCCGTTTGTTGTTGTTGTTGTGACTTGTCTACTTTACCCCTGAATGCACGACTTCGCACCCGGTTAATGTCAAATGCGCGAGAAAAATGCGTTTCTACATGGCCTCGTCGGCGACCAGCTCGAAAAGCCGCGCCTGCACGGTGAGGTCCGGTGGCTCGGTAACCTCCGTCGAGCGGTCCATGTCAGCAATGAACAGACGGGTGATGAGATCGTTGACGACGGGCTGGTATGAAGTGGCCAGGTTGAGCTCACGATTGATCTCCAGGCTCAGTTTGTCGAAATTGGCCGAGCCGACGCACGCCCAACCGTCGAAGACTGCGGCCTTGACATGGCTCATGCCCGGGTAAAGGTACACACGGATGCCATTCCTCAGCATTTTGTCGATGGCGACGAGGTTGCTCAGGTCGTGCGACCCATGGTTCCCTGCAGAGGGGAGGATGACGCGGATATCGACACCACGCCGGCGTGCCTTCGCCAGTTCGTAGAGGATCACGTCGTCCGAAAAATAGGCGTTCTCGATCAGAATATAGCTTCTGGAGCGTCGGATCGCCGCGAGCTGCGCTTTATAGATTTCGGCGTCGTGTGCCGCCGTGTACAGGACGCGGACCGGATAGCCATGATCGTCACTGTCTCGGTCTTTGCCGTCCAGCATCGCGATCAGGGCGGCGACGTCCCCGAAGACGCTCGCTTTTGCCCACGCCTTATCGGTGTCGTACTGCAGGTGATCGACAACCGGCCCGGTCACCTCCATCATGAGATCGTGCCAGTCGTAACGGTATTCGCGGCCGATATTCATACCGCCAATGAAAGCGAGTTTTCTGTCGATGATAGTCGTCTTGGTGTGATCGCCGGTTATCCACGGAATGGCGCGGCTGCGAAACCTGATGCTTGAGTTCTGTTCCAGATATCGACCCATGTGCAGCGGGCCGCGGTGATCGCCGGGCAGGGAATCCGGGTCGGCCTGCATTGCCACCATGTTGCCGAATGCGTCGACGAGCACACGCACCTCGACCGCTTTGGACTTTTGCTTGAGTACGTCGGCTATGTATATCGCGTAATCGTCGTTGTCGAAGATGTAGGTTCGGATATCGATCGATTCCTGAGCCTGATCGACTGCCTCCAGCAAGCGAGAGAAATACGCTTCGCCGTCAATCAAAAATTCGATCGTACCCCGCGTCTGCCTGCGGCCGCTGATTCTGTCGAGTTCTTTTTCCCACGCGGCGAGATCCATCGGCTCGGCATAGGCTAGCGCCGGGATTGGCGTGCCTTCGAGCGCCGGGAACTGGACCGTGCCGAGCGCGGTTCGCCGAACCAGGCCGGTCGCCGATTTGAGCGCGTACGATGACATGGAGAGAAAATTCGAGATCGGGCGAAGGATTGGATCGATGTGCACGGAACGCGCAAAAAGTGAACTGGCCTGTGCCGCCATCGCGGATTTGCGGACAACCGTGTGGCCGACGTCTTTCCGACCGTTTGCCGCGGCCGCGGCGGCGGAGACAGTTTCGTCTGTAGCCTCAATTGCCTCGACGTGCGGACGGCTCGCGCAGCCCGTCACGATGACGACAGTCAGGACAAACCTTGCGGCCGCCCGCCATGCGATCCGTCTTGAATCCCCTGCATTTGAATTGCGTTTCGTCGCCATCGCCCGTCTCGATCCGTCTGCGGCATCTGCCGCGTCGATGGATCTTTTGTAGCGATCAGCGCGATCGACTGACTGAGCGTTTGGCTATTTTTGCGCCACGGTTTGATGAGCACCGTGTGAGCGAGATGTGAGGACGAAAAAGTTTTGTAAATCAGAAGGTAAGCAAAGAATGCGTCAATGCCCCGGATGCAGCGTGACGGTGAATGCCGCATTAGCGAGGACCTTCTCACGGGAATAGAGCAGCGGAAAGGCACCGTCCTCGGCCCAGCCTTTCAGGAGATTGCCGTAAAACGGCGAACGCGGATCCCCCGACTGCCCCGGCGCATTGGTCATCATCGACGCGTCCCAGTTGCCGACGTCGATCACCTGGCGGTAGGACGCGCCGGAGCGCACGAGCATGTCGCTGGCGCTGAATGCGGTGCTGTTGGTCGTGAAACCGCTGCCACCTCGCGGCATCGGCGGATAATGCATCTTCGACGCGAGTTCGCCGCGAGCGAGATGAATCAGCGGATGCCGGAAACGGATCTCGTGGAGTTTTCCCCAGCGCCACGCTGCGGGATCGTCGCCCAGCAGCGCCTGCGTCTCCGCGAACGCCGATTCGAGCGAGGCTGCGATTACCTCGAGCGAACGTTCCTCGCTCATGAGCCGGAGTACGCCACGAGAATCGATCCCTGCAAGCAATTGCGGCGCTGCCGGCGAGAGCAGAACCTCGACCGCGGGGCGCAGGTGCCGGTAATACCAGATCACAAACAGGGCGGCGGCCGACGAATCGGGCGCCAGTACGGCGTCCCAGCGTCTGAGCATGTCGACGGCCGGACCCGTGATGTTTTCGGGTATCCTCCTTATGGCCTGCGCAGCCATCAGCGATTTGTAATCGCGCTGCAACGCCAGGGAATCATCGAGCGTATGCTCGGGCTGTGACTCGAGCACTTGCCACAGTCGTTCATAACGCCAGGGCTCGGACCATTCGAATGACACCGGGTAGGTTTCGATCGGATAATCGTCCGGAAGATTCATCGAATTGGCCGTGCCGGTGAATCCGCGCTCGGGATTGAATTCGACCGGCAACACATCCATGTCGAAAAACCCGTCCCACTCGAAAGCACCGGAGCCGGGCACGGGCAACAGGCCGTCCCAGTTGGGACGTCGCGGGAACAGGCCGGCCGGTTTGTAACCGATATTGCCGTCGACGTCCGCGTAAACCTGGTTTTCGGGCGGCGCACCCCAACGATTCAGCGCCGCCAGAAATTCTCTCCAGTTTCGCACACGCATATATTCGACGCTGCCGAAATACGGCGCCATGCCGGGTTCCAGCCACGCGGCACGTACCGCATACGCCCGCGCCGGCGTTTCATGAACGACCGGGCCGTGCCGCGTGAATTTGAGTTCGATTCTCGCATCGACCGCGCCGCGCACAGGGATGCTTTCCTCGATCTTGCGAAACGACTCCCAGCCGTCACCGTAGCGATAACGCCCGTTCTCTACCTCGTAGACATAGAGATCTTCCTGGTCGATCGGGAAGATCGTCAGGCCGAAGGCGATGCGCTCGTTGTGACCGATCGAGACCCCCGGCAATGCCGGCTCTCCGGCACCGATGACGTTCAGATCCGGGGCAACGAGATGCGCGATGTACCGGAGCGACGGCACGGAATGAGTGCGGTGCGGGTCGTCCGCCAGGATCGGTCGCCCGGTCGCGGTACGCTTCGCGGCAATCACCCAGTTATTGCTGCCCTGACTCCTGCGTGCCGACATCGCGCCCGGACTTCGGCCGGCCCGGTACGAACCGGTGAACACGACAGGGGCTTTTGCAAGAAAGTAGACATCGAGCACGTCGCGGGGGATGTCGCAGGGATCGAGGCCCTCGGGAATCTTCGTTTCCCAATCTGGCTCGAGTTGCAACCAGATCGCGGCTGTCTCGAGACCGGCCGCACAGACGATGAGCGCACGCTGCAGCTCCCTTTCGACATTAGCCCACAATCCGTGGCCGCGGATGCGCACCACGTCGGAGGCATTCCAGTGTTCCGGCCGGTACTCCAGTATGTCGAACTCGGGCGGCAACAGTTCCGGATGCTCGTCGATCAGATCGATGTAGGCGTTGATCCCGGCCGTGAATGCCTCGGCGATACGTTTTGCATCGGACCCGTAGGCAAGCCATTCCCTGTACATATCGCCCCGGTACAGAAACAGACGGGCGGCCCGGTCCTGCTCGACGTAAGTGTTGCCCAACACCGCCGAAAGCCGCCCCAGGCCGCGCCGCCGCCACAGGTCGATTTGCCATAGCCGATCCCTGGCGGCATTGAACCCTTGCACGAAGAATGCGTCGTAGTGCGTTTCCGCGTAGATATGGGGTACGCCCCAGCTGTCGACGATGATTTGCGCCGTTTGCTCGAGGCCCGACACGACGTATTCCTGATTCTGTGCCGGTGCGCCCCGGAACAACAGCAGCGACACACCTATCGCTGCCGTGGCCACGGCCCGCTTGCGTGCTTCGATGCTCACTGCAACAGCACGTCCAATAACTCGCGCGGCGTTTCAAAAATATAGTCCGGCGCCGCGCTCTCCAGCTCGGCGCGCAGACCGAAGCCCCACAATACGCCGGCCGCTGCCAGGTTATTCGACTTGCCGGCAAGCACGTCGACCGCCCGGTCTCCAATCATGACCGCGGATTTCGCTTGCAGTCCGTTGGCAACCAAAGCCCCGATCTGCTGCCACTTTTCGACCCCGACGTCGCCGCCGTCGACAAAAGAGAAATACCGCGCAAGGCCGAACATATCGACGATGCGTCTCGCATAATCCTCGCGTTTCGACGTGCAGACGCCCATTCGGTAACCGTTCTCCGACAATCGGGCTATCGTATCCGGCATGTCCTCGTAAATTTCGTTTTCCGCAAAACCAATGCTTGCGTATCGTTCGCGGTACTTTTCGATCAGCTGCCGCATGTCTGCATCGGACAATTTACCGAGCAGATGCTCGAAGATTTCAGAAAGCGGCGGCCCTATCAGTGATCGCACGCGCTGCGGGTCGACCGGGCGGTATTTCAGCCCCTCGAGCGCGTAGTTGATGCTGCGGGATATGCCGATGAACGGATCGCTGATCGTCCCGTCGAGGTCGAAGATGAGCGTCTGGTATGGCAAGTCTGTTGTCTTCGGAACGCTGCTCAGGCGGGTGGCGGCCGCTCGTGACGCGGTTGATAGATGCCCAGTTTACCGCCGCCCGGCAGTGTGATGCGCATGACCGATCCCCAGGACTGCTCATCGATGGCACTGCAATCTACGTCGCGGGCCGTCAGTTCATTGCGGAGCTTCTCGATGCCGTCGCACATCAGGAAAGTCTCGTGAACGTTGTTCCTCTCTGCCGGGTGCACGGCCAGCTCGGCTGGCGGTAAACCGAAAATGAGCCAGCCGTGGCCGACGTCGACACTCGGAAACTGCAAGATGTCCCGAAAAAACGAGCGATCCGCCTCCGGGTCGGTGCTGTAGATAATCGCATGTGCGCCGTTAATCATGTCCTGACTCCGAAAAACGACGGCTTGGCCGCCTGAACAGGCGGTGCTGCTTCGCGTATTGCCAGCTCAACAAGGCGAGGATCACGAAGGCGGTGCCATAAACGTAAAGAAAAGCGCCACCCAGGATTTCGCGCGGTGTCTTCGCCCAGAACAATGCGAAAAATGCGTGGCATGCGGCGATCGTGAAAACCCAGAAGAGCATGTGCCGGGCCCAGGCTTCTCCGTGCAGGCCGAATCTCGCCAGGTTGCCGAAGAATACGGCGAGCACGAGGATCAGGGTAGGAATAACGAAGTGCCTGCCGATGATAAAGGTCTGCAATACGCCAAGAAATGCGACGATTGCGACGACCGCTGCAACGAGCTCCAGCGAATGCTTCAGGGAAAACAGCTTTCTCATTTGTTGCCCTCCAGACCCTTGCGATTAACTATTCGGTGCGGCTGGTCGTTTGTTCTCTTTTTGGAAAATAGTTAAGTAATTTCCACCGGCACTGAAAATTTGAACGTGTTCATCGACGGAATGGTGGAATGCCGTATGGGTAGTAGTCAGTCAGCGTGACGTTTTCATAAGGCAAGGCATCGAGGTGTACCGTACCAACGAATGGTCCCGGTGCGTCGACGATAATAATGGTTTTTGCAAAACCGGTTTCGTCGAATCCACGGCGGAAATGTACTCGCGATTTGACCACGAATAAGTCGTAGTTGTCTGGTTCGAGTGGACCGAATTCGAGTTCTTCGGTCCATAAGACCTGTTTCAATGCCGGCGTAATGATGAGTGAGTTGCGGTCGCCGAAATCAACGACTGCGACCTCGTCATAATCGACTCCCGGGCCGAAATATGTCAGCGTCCCGTTGACCTTGACCGGTGCGCCGCTCGCGGGACCGGTGAATCCGCCGACCTCCATGCTAAACAGGTCACCGACCCGAGCCTTCCGCATGGACAGTTCCTCGATCACACCTTCGTCGCGCACGGTCGCGATCAAAACACCGCTCAGGCCCTGATCGATGACCTGTCTAAGGATGTGCGTCGCGTCACCACTGCGATCGCTGTAATCCGCAAGGACGATCGGTGTCGCGCCCGCCGCGTAAGCTGCCGCGGCCCTGGCGACGGCCGCCTCCGGTTGTGGAAAATCCTCACCGAACAGATCCTCGCGCAAACGCCAGATGTATTCCGACATATCGTCCGCGATTCGATCAGCGAGCGCCTGGTTGTTGTTCGTCATGACGTGCACGGTCGCGCCGACGTCAGGGACATCGGCCCACGGGAAACCATAGAAGACGCTGACGAACACCCCCGGTTCACGCGCCTCCCAGCGGCGGGCGCGTTCCATGATATTCATCGATGGAGGCTCGCCGGTCCACTGCAGGACGGTCGGTGTGATGATCCCCGGCTTGCGCGTCGCGGTGGTCGACTTGTACAGGCCGCGTGCGATGCGCACCAGCGCCCGTGCCGACCTCTCGCCCTGGATGCCGGCATCATAATGCGGATAGCGTTTGGTCACGAAGGCCATGTCGGCCCAGCGCAGAAACTCCTCGTCCTCATTACCGTGCAGATCGAAAGACCCGACGATCGGGATATCGGGCCCGACCACTTCGCGAAATCGCCTGGCAATTTCCGCTTCGGGACGAGGTATGTTCCTGACTGCCATAGCGCCGTGCAAGGCAAGGTAGACGCCATTGACGGGCATCGCCTCGCGCAAATCATCGAGCATGCGATTCATGAAATGGTCGAACGCTTCCTCGGTGGTCCAGCTTGCCGAGGATCCGCCAAAAACGCCTGCGGGTGATTCGAGGCCGATCAGCTGCACATCCTTGTATTCCCCGGCGGCGGCCACGAATCCGCGAATATACGGGCCGGCCGACAGAACCTCGTCGCCGACATAAGGTTCCCTGATCCTGGTCCAGCTTTCGATGTCACTGTCGCCGCCGGGACAAAACGTACAGGTCTCGTGAGAGAAAGTCATGACCGCGAATCGTAATGGTTTGTCTTTCTGATCGGTTCCGGATTCAGGCGCGCAGGCCGCAGCGACAATGAACACCACTGCCATCAGTCCCAATCTGCTTTTCACTCGCTATCCCCCCGCTTTCTCAGCTCGTTTGCGATTTGATTGCCACGTATGTGACCCAAATGCCAAATGTGCCAAAGTCGATTCCGATTTTTCGTTGCGTCTTGCCGCGTCGATCTGACACGAAACGCGGCTTCGGTATAATGCATGCTGTGCTGCAGAAGGTCTATCTGCAGACTGGATCAAATCTTGAGGCTGCCAAAACCACTTTATGAAGCCCTGCCGTTCTTTCTGCTGGGTGTGGGCACACTGCTCATCACGCTCGCCGTGAATCGCTACGAGTATGCCCCGACACTGCTTACCTGGCTGGTCGGCATATTCTGCTTGTTGGGCGGTGCCCTGATCTTGACGGTTCGACTGATCTATCGATTCAGAACCAGGGCGAAAGAGGAAGACTGAACGTGCCGCGGCCGTTGACACGGGGGCATCGACCGAAATCAAGATTGATTACATGAGGTCCATACCGATACTGGCGGCATTCGTTATGTATGCGATGCCGCCACTCGCATCTGGCCAGGCCATGCATCTGCCCGCGGACCTCGAGACCGTGGACGACGGCCGTGCCACGATTCACCAACTCTTCTCGATATACGGCACGCTGCTGGAGGCTGGCTGGAGACTCGATGTGATCATGCGATCACAACCGGCCGATACCGGTTACGCACTGCCGGTCATCGCGATGCGCACGGCGGCGCGCGGACCTGCCATCTGGATAGTATCCGGCATTCACGGTGAAGAGCCGGCAGGGCCAAATGCCATTGCCGCCGTCATCGATGACATCGCGAGGCTCGGGGAACGACAACCTGTGGTGTTGATTCCCGTGGCCAATCCGCATGGCTACGTGCGCAACTGGCGCTATCTCAATTCGCCGATCTGGTCAGAGGCCGTCGAGGCACAGAGTGTCGGGGATTCCTCGCACTTACTCCCCGATCCGGACGATCCGCGACGGGCAAGGGCGGCGAGTGCTTCGAGCATCGAAGCCCGCGCGCTGACGCGTTATATCGTCGACAACATGCTCGACTATCCGCCGAGGATGAGTATCGATCTCCACGAGGATGACAAGATCAGCGAGGGCTACGTCTACTCGCAAGGCGTTGACGGCGCCAACGACCGGTTCGCACTGGAAGCCGTCAAGGTTCTAAGGGACAACGCAATACCGGTCAAGATGGAAGGCTTTACGAGATTCGACGAAAAGATTGCGGCGGGAATCATCGGCCCGGTAATCGATGGTTCGATCGATGAGCTCATGAGTGCAAAGGACATTTTTGTCGATGGCGAGCGACGGGCCGGCCCGGCGGCTCATACGGTGCTGGTATTCGAGACGCCCGCCGGCGCATTGCCGCTCATGCGTCGCATTAAGGCGCACGAGGCCCTGCTGCGGCGGATGATTGAACTCGTCTCGGCTGCGGAAATCTAATCTCTGGAGGGCAGCCGCGTTGGGGCGGTTGTTTTTCAGGAAATCCTGGAGATGTGGCATGAGTATGGTTCGCCCGATCGCTGTCGCTACGATCGTGATATTTACGGTCGGATTCAGCGCAGCCTGTGCAGGCACGGGCCGCGTGGCAAGATCCGAGCCGCCCATCAAGTCCTGTCCACCCGGCATGATCCTGATCTGCGAGAGTCAACAACCGGCGTCTAAAGGCGGACCGGAGGAAGAGATTCCGAAATACGAGCATTGTCGCTGCGAATCGGCTTATTAGTACCGTGAGGTCACGAGCCGGTTTGTCAAGCAGTCGCATCAAACGTGACCCGGATCACATTTGTGGCATCGCTCTGCCAATATGTGACCTGGCCGACACCAACGGCCAGGAGAATTAACTTAATATGTGTCCGGCAATCGCTTGGGCTGCGTTACGGAGGTTGCGATGGGCATACCGATCCTGTGGACTCTGCTGTTCTTAGGCAATGTGGCTCTGCTCTGGTTGTGGGTTAACTACGTGATCAAGGTATTGAGAGGCCAGTGCCCACACTGCGGCAGGTAAGGAATTTCAGAACTTCGCATTAATCAGACGTAACCCGTTCACTTTCACCGGAAAGTGAACTGTTTCGAATGGCGCCGAGAAAAAGCGCCACGAAAAAGCAGGCTGCCGGTCAGTACCCGAACCGTTTGAGCTCGTCATTCGCCATTCTCGCGGCCTCGCTGTGCAAGCGCGCTTCCTTGTTTTGCTCGTCGATAAAGTCCATCAGGCATTGCCTGTATGCAGCAACCTGAAGCGCAAAAGACGCGCGTTCCCCATCGGTGGCCAAGTGCGATGGCCCGGCCGGTCTTACACAGTTATGCGACGGTGAAATCATGTCCGCCCGGACGGACAATGGCAAGAACAAAAGCAGCAGCAGCTTGTACACTCTTTTACTCCAATCTGCACTTCAGAGTTCGGTGATACTGAGTTTTCGCAGTTTGGGTGTCTTCTTTTGCTGATGATCCTGCATTCGGCGCAGGATATCGTCCAGCATGTGAATGGCGGCAAGGATATGCGGACCTTTGTTGAGCATGACACAGTCCGCCCGCTGCGACATCGCGGCGTCCGTGATCTCCGCACGTGACGGCCGGCCCTTCTTCGTTTCCTTGTCGAGCACTTCGGTAGCCCAAATAACCGGGATCTGTGCGGCCTCACACATCCAGAGGATTTCTTCCTGTATTTCCGCCAGGCGTTCCCACCCGCATTCGACGGCGAGGTCGCCCCTCGCGATCATCACAGCGGTGGGATAGTGGCGCATTGCCGTGAGGAGCAGCCTCGGCAGATCCTTGAATGCCTTGACCGTTTCGATCTTGACGACGATGCCGAGGTTCCTGGACGGGTACTTCTTCAGCTCGTTTTGCAGCGCGATAATGTCCGTCGGCTTTCGTACGAACGAAAGGCTGACGGCGTCGGCGTGCTGTGCCACGAATTCGAGGTTGGACTTGTCTGTATCCGTCAGACCGAGCAGCTCGATGTCGCTCTTCGGGAAATTGATGCCTTTGTCCGCCCGGAGGCGACTGCCGGACGGCTTGGCATGCGTGATTTCCACGACCAGCTCCTCATCCGAGGCCGATCTGACGCTACCCTGGATCTTGCCGTCGTTCAGACTGATCGGATCGCCGGCGGAAATGAACCTGAACACTTCCGGCTGGCGGCACGCAATGTGGGCCGGTTTCACGATCGTACCCTCGCCGTCGAATACCGCCGGCTCGCCGGGCACGGCATCGCGATGCAGTACGAGTGTGTCGCCTTCATTCAGCAGCAGGGGTTCCTCCAATGGTGGCAATTTGCCCACGCGAAATTCCGCCGTTTCGCCGCTATCACCGCGCTCGACTTCGATCCGTGATTCACTCGCGATGTATGTATTCCGGTAACAAAAGAGCCGCAGGCCTTTGTCGCTTTTTCGCACGACTTCGAGCTTTCTCTTTTTGCCTCGCGCGTCCCTGAAGCGAACGGTGTCGCCGATTTCGGTGTAGTCGATACATTCTTGCGACACTGGGACGATGACGAATTTTTTTGGAATCCACCGCGTATTTTCAGGCACGAATCGAACTTGTCTGGGCGCGATAACCCTGCCCTGGGAGTCCCGCTTGGCCCGAATGCGCAATACGCCCCGGCTCGGCTGCAGGTCGCCGGTTCTGATCTTGGGGCCAGCGAGATCCATCAGGATTCTGCAACTGCGGCCGGTCTCTTTTTTCGCGCGATTCACATTTTCGACCAGGATTAGCCAAGTCGATTCATCGTCGTGTGCGCAGTTGATGCGTGCGATATTCATGCCGGAAATCAATAGATCACGCACGAGTTGGTACTCGTCTGCCGCCTCATCCGGCAATGTGACCATGATGCTCACGTTACGGCCGTCAGCATCGAAACCTAGCATGTCATCGATGTGTTTCCTCAACCGTTGCGTGCTTTTTGCAAATTTGCGCTGGCCTTTTTCGATATCGTAATTCGTGCCATCGGAAATCCTTCGTAGCGCATTCATCACTGACTGGATCGAAGACATGACGTTTTTTTCGGCCCTGCCGAGTGACGACAAGCCGAGGTAACTCAGTTGTTCCTGAATCTCGCGAATATCGACTCGGCGCATTGCCACGTAATGCACCAGGTTTTTTGCGCTATCTTGAAATTCCGGGTGTACCTGCGCCAGAGCATCCGCAAACCGACACTCGAGCTGCTCGGCCTGTTGCGCGATAGTCTCGAGCTGCTCGCTAAGCGCGACAATATCTATGCCATGTCCCATACGACGACTCCCGACCGGGCGGACCGGACCGGCGCTATGGCGGCATCCACTGCGGGTGCCATTAATCCTTTTTATGCCGTTCGCAAGGCACAGTCAAAGTTACTCGCATGCTCGCCGGGGACTCGCACCAGCAAAAAGACCTGGCGCATCGTCGGCTTGGCCGCCGGACCCGGCGTCAGGGCTGATATCCGAAAAATATCTTTTAAAAACAATGAATTGTGAGTGACCACTGCTTGCGGAAACCACGGCGTCGGGAATTTCAACAGACTGTCAGACACGTACCGGAGGGAGGTGCAATGGCGTATGTTCATGATCGATTCCGAGAGCCGGTAACAGCGGCACGAGACCGGATTTCTCGATCCACAGTCCCGGGAGGCGCGCCTGAAGACGCTGCCGATTTTCGATGAATGGAAAAATTCGATCGGTGGGATGAGTCACTCGAAGGGTTTCCTGAAGATCATCGACAGCCTCGCGGAGCCACGTTCGAGCGAGCATCACTCGGATTGCGGTGGCGGCTGCTGGTCGACATGGTTGCGCATCGCGCGGCGTTGCAGACGAATTTGGATGGTGCGAATATCGGCGTATCGCAAATGTTCCCGCCTGAACGGCGGGCAACGCTATTCGCTATCGGGACGGGACAGGACAGGTACAGCGAATGATCAACGGACTTCATCACAATGCCTATCGCTGCCGCGATTCGGAAGAAACGCGGCAATTTTATGAGGAATTCCTCGGATTGCCGCTCGTCAACGCTTTCGAGATCGAGGAGACAAAGACTGGTCGCAAGACCAGCGTGCTGCATTCTTTCTACCAGATGGACGACGGATCGTTTCTGGCGTTTTTCGAAGCGCCTGGTTATCCATTTGACTTCAAAGATCAGCACGATTTCGACCTGCACATCGCGCTCGAAGTCGATAACGAGACTTTGCACGACATGTTTGCCAGGGGTAAGGAGGCCGGCATCGAGACGCGTGGCATCGCCGATCACGGGTTTATTCAATCGATCTATTTTCGGGATCCGAACGGATATGTCATCGAGCTAACGACCAGGACCGAAGAAGACCCGCCCCTGGAAGAGGCCAAACGCAGCGCGCGCGCGGCGCTGGATGCCTGGCAGAAATCCAAGTAGGAATTACCGGGATTCACCCGCGGAATTCATCAGAAAAGAGTGCGCAGACCGCCGGCCGGGACTTATTGGTCAGGCCGATTGCGCTTCGCGTTATAGCTGCAGGTTCTAAGATCACCGCAGTGCAAGAACTGGCGACGGCCCGCTTGAAGAAATCCTTGTAAGTAATATGCTTCGGCTACGATCGGATCGGGCGCCCTCGACTGAGGGGCCCTGCTGAAGGAGATTCTCATGCCGAGCCGCCCCACGAATCCAGGAGCTCAGACGGAAAGGCTCCATTATTGCAGCGAGCACAATTGCCCTTGCGAGCAGTGCCCTACCTGCGAAACCTATAGCTATTGTCCGGAGTGCGACAAGTGCTACGAACCGGACTGCCCCGACAGCTGAGCCGCGCTTTGGGTCCTGCGGGAACAAGGTACACAAGCGGCCAATTGTGCCGATATCGGAGGACCAGATGATGTCTCGACTGCTTCTGTCCGGCTGCGCCGTCCTGACGGCGGCATGCCTGGGGATCGTGGCCTGCGCGTCGAATGAGCAAGCGACAAGTGCGAAATCCATCGCCGATGCGCCACCGAGGGATGAGGTGCTGTGTCGCCGCGAACGTCCGCTCGGTTCCCATGTGCCGGTGTGGGTTTGTCGCGACGCCAGGGACGCGGAACTGGAGCGCGACGATGCCCAGCGCGCAATGGGTCCGCTGCGTACCATGAGTGGCACGGTGGAAAGGAGGCCCGGAGATGATCCGCGGCGATGAGCAGTCGCCTGCATTTCGATTGGCGGTGACAGTACGCGACTCGATGTTACCGGGAGATTCAGGATGAGCAGTCACGCACTGCCGCAAAAAACGCGCGAAATACACAACCATCATTTCGACTCGACGATATGGAACGAATTCGAGTTTCGCGAGGATGACATCATCATCGCAACCTATGCCAAGGCCGGCACGACCTGGGCGCAACAAATCGTTGCGCAGCTCCTTTTCGACGGTGCTGAAAATCTGAATACGGCGGAAATGTCGCCGTGGCTGGATCTTCGTGTTCCACCAAAACAAATCAAATTACCGCTCGTAGCGGCACAACAACATCGGCGTTTTCTCAAGACACATTTGCCCGTCGACGCGCTGGTGTTCTCGGAGAAAGCAAGGTACGTGTATATCGGCAGGGACGGGCGGGATGTTGTCTGGAGCATGTACAACCATCACGCCAATGCGAACGACACCTGGTATGACGCCTTGAACAACACGCCGGGCAGGGTCGGACCGCCGATCGAAAAGCCGCCGGCTACGATATCGGAATACTACAAGGGCTGGTTTCAGAAAGACGGCCATCCCTGGTGGCCATTCTGGGAGAATGTCCGCTCATGGTGGGCGATCCGGAATTTGCCCAACGTCTACCTGTTGCATTTTACGAACCTGAAGGAGGACATGCCGGGTACGATTCGCAAACTGGCGGAATTCCTCGACATTCCCATCAACGAGGACAAGTGGGATGACATCCTGTTGCACTGCAGTTTCGATTACATGAAAGCCCATGCCACGAATAGCGTCCCGCTGGGCGGGGCATTCTGGGACGGCGGCGCGCAGACTTTTATTTACAAGGGAGCGAATGGCCGCTGGCATGACATCCTGTCAGACGAAGACGTTGCGGCATATGAACAAAAAGCGGTCACGGAGCTGGGCGAGGAGTGCGCGCACTGGCTCGCAACCGGCGAACTCAGGTTGTGACATGATTCAATTTGCTCGCGATCGAAACGGATCGTGAGCGATACGATCGGAAAACTACTTGCAGGAGTTCGGCAGGTAGCGATCTTCGAAGCCGCCCTTGCCGGAACACTCCCACCTGATGATGCCATTGTTCTCGACGGCGGTTAACTCGATTTTCTTACCGCTAATATTGTTGTGGGCATCGTTGCCGTACTGAATCTCGAGAACGTTTTTCTTCACCATTATCTTCTTGACATACTTGCCCGCGATTTCATTTTGATTGGCAATACCGGCTTTCTGATTATTGTTCGGCCAGTCTCCACTTTGGGTGAAGTAGTCGATAAGAGCTGCCCGGCTACCGGCAGAGAGGCTGATTCCCTCCGCGACTTGCGCGCGTATCGTGTAGTCCTGATAGGCAGGGATCGCGATGGAGCCCAGGATACCGATGATCCCGGTGACGATCATCAACTCGATGAGCGTGTACCCGCGCTGCCTCAATCTCATGTCGCGTCCTTCACCAGATGTGCCCAAACCTTGCTCGAGCGAATTCAGCAGACCGGTGTTGTTTCCGGAGATGTAATTTGACAGAAACTGTTGCGTAAGTCGTTGAAACAGGTCTGGGATTATGTAACAAGCCCTTGTCTTGGGAGGTATTGCCGTGCCATGCCGATTGTCAATTTTGCGACGCGTTTCGAAAATTCCGGCGCGGTTTTTCGTGGTCTGCGCAGTCGTTTCCGGTCCGTGGATGAGACGCTCGTCGTTCAGTCCTGCAATCGCGGGTTTCGCGGGGCCTCGAGGCCTTTTTCCCTGAGCCATTCGGGATTGAAGAGCCGCGACTGATAGCGCGCGCCACTGTCACACAACAGCGTGACGATAGTGTGGCCTGGCCCCAGGGTTCTGGCGACACGCATGGCTGCCGCGACGTTGATGCCGGAGGATCCTCCGAGAAACAGGCCGTCGTCGTACAAAAGACGATAGACGATGTCGACACATTCCTGGTCCGATATCATTTCCGCGTCGTCGATCTTTGCGCATGCAAAATTGGCGGTGATGCGTGTGCTGCCGATGCCCTCGGCGATCGATCCTACGCCGACGACTTTGGCCTCGCCGTGCTTGACGTAATTCCAGGTTGCGGTGCCCGTTGGGTCCGCGAGCACGGTGAGGATTTCCGGATTCCTTGATTTCAGGTAGACGGAAACGCCGGCGATTGTACCGCCGGTGCCAGAGGTCGAAATGAATGCATCGACCGTGCCGTCGGTATCGCGCCAGATTTCGGGACCCGTGGTCTTCAGGTGCGCATCCTGGTTTGCAAGATTGTCGAACTGGTTCGCCCAGATTGCGTTGTCCATTTCGCTCGCGAGGCGGCCCGCTATTCTCTGAAAGTTGTTCGGATCTTTGTAAGGCACGGCGGGGACGGGGCGCACTTCGGCGCCGAGCCCGCGCAGCAAATCGAGTTTTTCCGGGGACTGAGTCTCCGGGATGACGATGATGCAGCGATAGCCGCGCGCATTACAGATATGCGCGAGCCCGATGCCGGTATTGCCCGCCGTGCCCTCGATAACGGTACCGCCCGGACCCAGCGCACCGCTGGACTCTGCCTCGAGAATGATGAATTTCGCGGCACGATCCTTGACGGAACCGCTCGGGTTCAGGAATTCAGCCTTGCCGTAAATATCACAGCCGGTTTCTTCGCTGACTCCTTTAAGGCGAATGAGCGGCGTATTGCCGACCGCGTCGACGAAGCCTTCGTAATATTTCAAGACGGCAGCCCCATCGACACAGGTGCGGCATAGGCTTATTTGGCTTTATTTCGGCTGCGGCACGATCCGGATGTAGGGTTTCGGAGATTGCCAGCCACCCGGAAACTTCTTTTTCGCGTCTGCATCGGAAACCGACGGAACGATAATGACATCCTCGCCCCGTTTCCAGTTGACCGGCGTAGCGACCTGGTGCAGCGCGGTCAGCTGATTCGAATCGAGGAGACGCAGAATTTCGTCGAAATTCCTGCCACTCGACATCGGGTACATCAGCATCGCCTTGATCTTTTTGTCCGGGCCAATCAGAAAGACCGTCCTCGCCGTCGCATTGTCTGCCGCGGTCCTGCCTCTCGCTGTATCACCGGCGTCATCCGGTAGCATGTCATAGAGTTTGGCAACTTTGAGATCGGAATCGCCGATCAGCGGGTAGTTGACGGCGTAGCCCTGCGTCTCTTCGATGTCCTTGAGCCATTTCTTGTGGTCATCTACCGGGTCGATACTGAGACCGATGACCTTGCAATTGCGTTTCTCGAATTCGGGCTTCAGGCTTGCCATGTAGCCGAGCTCGGTTGTGCAAACCGGCGTGAAGTCCTTCGGATGAGAAAACAGAATTGCCCAGCCGTCACCGATCCATTCATGGAAATTTATCGTTCCTTCCGTGGTCTCGGCGGTGAAGTCCGGAGCCTCAGAATTAATTCGCAAAGACATGGTGTTTCCCTCGACTTTTGTTTTTCAGGGGCCGACAATTTTAGCACTTCCGAAAAATCCCGATTGTTTTCCTGACGACGGCAAACGCATGCCAGACAGACGGGTTATTGCTTATATCGAAAAATGCATATCTGGCGGCCGCGCGTCACTACCTAGAAATGACTTTAGTTAAACTATGCAAGCGTTCATCATTACAGATAACTTATGGCCGATAGTGACCTGAGGGATAGGGGATTGCTGTGCCCGATTCCGGGATTGGCCGCGCGCTGATGGGCCACACTGCCGGGCTGCGTGACGAGTTGTATCTGGACGTCGTCGAATAGAACGCCATCGGCCGACGGTCTTATGACCGCTATGGTTTTCGGTTTGAACTTAAACACGTCCACGAGCCGACTGGACAGCTGCAGCTTCGCCTGAATTACCGGCCATCTACCGGCGCAGTCTAGACTAGGGAATTCTTGTCCGCCTTCGGGTTCAGGACAAAGGAGTTCTTGCCGGTACTCTCGTAGGTCGCGCCGAAATTCGCAAGGATATTTTTCGAATTCTCGTTCGGCTCGCCCCAGCAACGGCAAGTGATGGTGTCACACGCGGCCACGAGCGCGTTTAACGGTTCCTGCCCCTTTTGATTCTCGAGGTGGGCTGCGAATGATTCGTCCGTCGCGTAAATCTCGGTCCAGTCGCTGACGTTGGCCGACGGATAGTCCGCGTGATAACAGATGACGCCTGGATGTTCGAGCATTACCGCGGACAGTCTTTCCTGGTTGGATCTGAAGTTCTCTTCCTGGCCCTTGCTGATGTCCCATCGGATCTTGAGCATGAATGCCACTTTCACCACTCCTTGTTCTGTTCGGCGGGGAGCAGTGATCATACCTGCTGCGCGTCATGCCCGCCCGCGCCACAGCACGGAAAAATCGCACTGGCCGGCCGATTTAACGTATCTTGGCGATCATTCATGTTGCGGAGCAATCCATGCGGAGCGTGACACTTGCCATGGTGCTGTGCCTGTCGGCGGCGTCCTGGGGCCAGTCCGTGCCGCCGCGCTTCACCATGCAGTGGGAGGCACTGGCCGGACACATCGTCGAGCGGCTGGACTTGCAGCCCGGTGAGCGATTCGTCGCCGTGGCACATCCCGGGCTCTTCGACGAATTAATCCCGCATTTGCGATACGAGGTGATGAAGGCAGGCGCCGTGGATCTAGGCGTCATCGACGTGCTCGCAGAGCCGCTACCGGAATCCTGGGAGGCACAGGTGCTTCGCGCGGGCGGGCTGGCGGCGCGCGCGGCGCTGGCCGACATGCTCGAGTCCGTGGATGCATCGGTCATGCTGCCCGGCGCCAATCCGTCACACCCGGCTTACGGTGCCTTGCAGGACCTCATGCGTCAGGGGCGAGGACGGACGATCCATTTCCACTGGCTGCAGAACGGCAGCGCATTTCCCTTGCCGGGACAGCCATTGCCACCCGTACATGTCCTGGAATCGACCTATCAACGCGCGCTTCTGGATGCGGACTACGAGGCGCTGGCCGCGCACCAAAGGCGATTCGAGCGGGCCATGCGCGGCGCCGAGGTCAGGGTCACGAATGACGCAGGCACGGACATCCGCTTTTCCATCGGCGACAGGCCTGTGAATTTCCAGGATGGCAATGCGTCGGCCGCGCGGACCGACGCGGGCGTGGTGCTGATCGACCGCGAGATCGAGCTGCCGGCCGGCGCGCTTCGCGTCGCGCCGCTCGAAGAGACCGTGCACGGCACGATCGCGTTTCCCCCGTCACAATGGTCGGGGAAAGCGGTGACGGGGCTCCAGCTGACCTTCGAGTCAGGCAGGGTAATTTCCGTCTCCCCGGCATCCGGACAAGACGCGGTCGAGGCGGAGATGGACGCGGCCGGGGCAGCGGGTCGCGCATTCCGCGAATTCGCACTCGGCTTCCACCCGTTGCTGGCGGTGCCGGAACGGAATCCATGGATTCCTTATTACGGTTACGGGGCCGGTGTCGTGCGTCTGTCCCTCGGCGATAATTCGGAGCTCGGCGGCCAAGTCGGCGGCGGCTACGTGCGTTGGAACTTCTTCACCGACACGACGGTGACCATTGACGGCGATGTCTGGGTCAGGAATGGAGAACTGGTGAAGTAAGCGAATTAGTTCTCGCTAGTCGATCTTCGCCGCGTCTTTGTACATGACCTTGTGACGCATCTCCTTGATCCACCTGTCGAGCTCCTCGTCGCTCGGGCATTTGTTCCCGTCGAACAGGTCCCAGTGGATGATTTCCTCCGGCGACTTCTTCCAGCGTTTGTAAGGCTTCTTTAATGGCGGACCGAAACACATGATGTCGAGGATAGAAAGCGCATCCGGCACTTGCAGCATTGGCCGCATCGATTCCTGCGCTTTCTGCTGCCCGATTGCGGTGACCCACCACACGTTGTAGCCCAGCGCTGCCGCCGCGAGGTGCGCCGACATCGTCGATGCCGCCACGCTCTGCAACAAGATACGCTCTGCATTTTCAAGATACATCTTGTTGAGTTCGGAATCGTCGTCCTGCAACATGGGAAACGCCTTGACGTAGCGAAAATCTGCGATGACCACGATGAACCCGGGCGCAGTCGCGAGCCCGGCATAATTCGGCGTCGGAAATTTCATCTTGAGGCTGGCGCGAAAGCGCTGCTCCGCAACGAAGTAGTCGGCGATCTTCTGCTTGATCTCGCGATCGCGGATGATGATGTAATGCCAGGGCTGAGCATTCGCCCCCGACGGTGCGTGGCGCGCGGCTTCCAGCACCATCTCGTAGTGCTCGTCTGGCATTTCATAGTCCGGATCGAACTGCCGCGTCGTTATCCGATTGATGGCTATATCCATAAACTGGTCATAGAGGTCGCGCTTCCCGACCTCGCGCCACGTCTTGCCGATGGCCTGACTCATCGTACTCTCCAGTTTTTCACAATGCCTGTTGAACAGTATGGCCCAGGTCCATCGAAATGCCGACTGATTTGATCGTTAGCGCGTCAGGACTTGATTGCCAACTGAAACGCTTATGCCACATCGCTGGAAGATCCGTACAATAGTTGAAAGCCACGACTGCGGTACCGGTTTCAATGTGGCAGGCTAACGATGCCCTGGGCAGGAGCAATCAACGATGGCTTTTACGATACGGCAAGCCAACTACTTCTATGCCACCGTCAACGACCCGCCGGAAGAAGCCGACAAGCTGCTGTCACAGCTGGCGGAACTCGGCATCAACTTGCTCGCCTTTACCGCCGTGCCAATCGGACCAATGCGCACCCAGTTCACGATATTCCCGGAAGACGATGCGAAAATGGTTAACGCGGCGCGCCTTGCCGGACTCGAACTGGACGGGCCGCATCCGGCCTTGCTGGTGCAGGGCGATGATGAGCTCGGCGCGCTGGCCTCCGTGCATGGCAAACTGCAACTGGCGGGCGTCGACGTCTACGCAGCGTCGGGTATCGCGGACGGGCTGGGATCTTTTGGCTACATCGTCTATGTTCGTCCGGAGGAGTTCGATCGAGCTGCCAGTGCGCTCGACCTGTAACCTGCTGCCGGCGACGCAAGTTATTTACATAAATCTGCGGAAACCCTGATCGCTGGCGGGGGCCAGAACGGTTGTTTTTCCGGATGCGAAGGCAAATGGGGGCTTTGCGGACCAAGGTCTTGTCGAATGTGGTGCCGGCCGACGATTTCTGCTATTTCTTAATAAATCTCTGAAAAGGGGACTACTATGTCATCCAAAAAGATCCTCTTGTCAGCGCCGGTTATTGTTGTGCTGACGTGTCTCACAAACGCTGCGAATGCCGACCACAAATGGGGCAACTATCACTGGGAACGCGCTTCTAATCCGGTCAATGTGCCGCTCGGCGACAATATGTCGAGTGTTTGGGATCCACATCTTGATGATGCGGCCAAAGACTGGTCGGCATCCGACGTACTTGATACCCCTGTTGATGCGGGAGGCACCAATCCGAAACGATGCCGTCCGACACACGGCCGTGTGGAGGTCTGCAACTGGCGATACGGCAACAATGGCTGGCTTGGTCTGGCACAGATCTGGATAAGTGGTGATCACATTACGCAGGCCGTATCCAAGAACAACGACTATTATTTCGATATGCCGTTTTATAACACCGATCCCTGGCGGCAGTTTGTAACGTGCCAAGAAATCGGTCACACCTTCGGACTCGATCATCAGGACGAAATCTTTAATAACGGAAATCTTGGGTCATGCATGGACTACACCAATGATCCTGGCTCCAATCAGCATCCAAACCAGCACGACTACGATCAGCTCGAAGGTATCTACGCGCATCTTGATGCGGACGGCGGCAACGATGGCGGAGGAAACTGCAATCCGCGCAGTCCGAAATGCCAGGCGGGTTTCGATGGGCCACCGGCCTTTGACGACCTCGATCTCGACGGCCCCGGTCAGTGGGGTCGATTGATTGGCGCGTCGGCGAGTGGCCGGACATCTACCTACGAACTGGATTTCGGTAACGGCAACAAGATCATCACGCACGTCATCTGGGCCGTAGAAAGCGACTAGCGGCAACGCATCGATGGTCGCTCGGTCTTGGTCAGCCAAGCTTCGACTTTGGCCGAAAATAAAGCCCCCGAACGGGGGCTTTTTGAATCCTGGTGCCGAGAGCGAGACTTGAACTCGCACGGGGTTACCCCCACTAGCACCTGAAGCTAGCGCGTCTACCAATTCCGCCACCTCGGCAGGTTCAAACCGCGTACAATTGCGATTTTTTTGCGGGTGGCGCACTGTACTCAAAC
>JBFHXJ010000050.1:0-28724 GCA_041598995.1 Woeseiaceae bacterium
CGCGTTCGCAATTACTCGAAAAAAGCGATCAAGTTTGAGATCACACCGACCTTCCGCTTCGCGGATGACGTCGCGAACGGCGCAGTGAGCGTCTCTGCGCCGCCCTACATCGTGGTGCCGAAGAAGCGAGACAGGACGTTCGACGTCACTATGACCATCGACGGCAGCTTGTTACCGGGCAACTTTATGAACAGCGGTTCGCAGGGGGCCAACGGGTCTGCGTTGACTGCAAACGAGTATGACGGCTATCTCTTGCTGGATCCGGTCGATGTGCACGGTGATTCGGACAGCGATTCCGATAGCGATTCGGACAGCGATTCGGACAGCGATTCGGACAGCGACTCGGACCGCGGTTTTCGCCTGAAGGCCCGTCCGATACACCTGCCGTGGCACGTGCTCCCAAGACAAGCGGCGCGCGTAGTGCCGTCGACGACGCAGCTACTGGGCGGCGGTTTGGAGTTCATAGGTCTGAACAACACCGGTGTGGGCACGGCGCAGAACGACGCCTACTCGCTGCTGGTCTTGAGCGAGGACATCCCGGAAGGCGGCCGCGGCGACCAGTCACCGATGCCGGACATCGCCTCGGTCGGCATCAATACGTTCATAGTGGGGCCAGGCTTCTGTTCCGCTGAGCTCTCCTTTGTATGGGTATTCGCCATCAACACCCACGAGCGCCAGCGCCACCTGGTGCAACCTGTTAGCCATCAGATCTGGCTGGACACCAATCAGGACGGGCTGCCAGATTTCGTGGTGCTCAACCGCGACCTGAGTTTCAGCAATGTTACTGACGGGCGCCAGGTGTCATGGGCTTTCGACCTGGCGACCGGCAACGCTTCGGCCTTCTTCTTCGCCGAGCATGCGACCAATACGGGCAACACCGTGTTGATTATCTGCGGTGAGCAGGTGGGGCTAACCGGTACGGACATGGCGTTCTTTGGGCCAGGGACTAACGTCGATATCCTGTCGATCTTCGCCCAGGACTGGTACTACGGCGGGCCGGGCGACGAAGTAGTCGCTCCGGGCAAGCTCACGGTCACGCCGCTTGGCGAACAGTTCGTCGGGTTCCCGAGCGATGTGCCTGGCAATGCCAATGATCCATTTGGACTGGTCGTTTTTGACTTTGGACCATGGCCAGGGAATTCTCCGGAAAGCGGCGTGCTCTTGTTCACCAACGGCGATCGCGGCACTGGAGCCCGCGGTGGTGCGACGGAACACACGGAGGCGCTGACCTTCCTCGCGCCGGGCGTCGTTCTACCCGGCCAACCCGGCGAGGATCACGACGATGACAGCGATAGCGACAGTGACAGCGATAGCGATAGCGACAGTGACAGCGATAGCGACTAAGTAGGACTCGCTGCTTGCTGACGCAGCCGCTGGTAACAGCATTGGGGGCCCGATTCAGGGCCCCCTTTTACATTTTCGGCATTATTTCCCGGTCGAGGGTAAATCCGGGACACAGTTTGAAATAGCCCCGGGCTGTTGCGCGGTAATCGTAAGTTTTGCCGTCGTGCTCGATAACGATCCAGTAGCCGGCAACGAGCGCCTGGGTATAAACCTGCCCCGGCTCTGCGCAGCCGAGCGCGCCGTCGCTCCATTGCACGGACTCTCCCCGCAACAGTTTGAACTCTGATCGATCCCCACCGGTACGCTGTTCGAGGTCGTCATACACCTTGGCGAGCAGATCGGCCGGGACTTCCCCTGTTACCAGGGCTGGATCTTCCTGGGCCAACCGTTCCAGGTCTTTGTCTTGCTGCAGTCTGCGGCGCATCTCGATTCTTTCCTCCCGCGATTGCGGCGGCTCTTGATTACTGGCTGTCGACTCGCCGACTGTATTCGATTCTGCGCAGCCACAAAGTGCCAGGCTGAGGCAAGTGCCTATGATCGAATTATTTATGAATGATTTCATGACTACTCCCGGTGCTGGCAACCACTCGCTGGTACGGGTATCGGTTTTAAAATCGGACCAACACCAGTTTAAACGCAAGACGAGGCCAGGAGGGTTAATCTCGCGCGGCGTCAACCCCTGGCGAAAAGTGAGCGCCGATGTCGTCGCCGAGGATCTCGGTGCGGGTAGAGTCGCGGCGTCGATTCGGGCCGAAGGAATAGACGAACGTCGTTCGTGTGCCGGCTCTCCTGTTGCAACGATCGCGGATCCAGTAGGGCGAATTCCAGGGGTCTAGAAAGAACTCGGCTCGCTCCGGCGGCAGGCCCTGTGCCTGCAATCCAGCATAGCGGCCCTCGAGGAGATCGTACTGGTCGTACTCAATGACAAACGTGTAAAGCCGCTTGTGAAGATTGCAGTCTGACATTGCCAGGCCGTTGTTGAAATCATCGGCGATCGCCGCGACTTCGATTCGCGCGGCTTCCATGTTCGCGGGATCCGCGTCTCGTTGCGCCCGCGTTACGGCGGCGCTCAATGCTCCCAGGCCGAATACGGCGACGGATGCGATCGCCGTCAACGAGACGGCGCCGAGACGTCCGCTGTGGCCGAAGGTCATCGGAACCGCGCTAAACAGGAATCCGAGCCCGAGGATCATTTCCACCCACTCGCCCGAGTAACTGATGGGATACCAGAGATAGAGGACGAGCGCGGCGCCGAAGGACGGCAGCAGCGCGACCGGTGGCACGACGACGCCGACGCGGGCCAACCAGTCCTTGGCGACGGGGAGACGGGCGAGCACCGGCAGCACGATGCCGTAACCCGCAATCACCAGCATCAGCGCAAGTTTGCGGTAGTCGGTTTCAATGACATTGTGAATGTTCAATTCCTGCTGATAGTTGTGCTCCAGGAAATAGACGGGCGGGCGGTAGCCGAGCAAACGCTGGCCCCAGGAGATTTCCTCCATGGCGACGACGAAACAGAACAGGGCGACGCCGTAGAGGAACCAGGGAAAAGCCGTCGCTGCGCCACGAATCACCTGTGCCCCGCGGACAAAAGCGGCGGCGGCCAGCAGGAATGCCCAGAAACTCGCCCACTCGAGGTACTCGTCTTCCTGTACGGTGAAGTAGTAGAAATCCGGGTCGCCCGACTCGAGCAGAAAGGCAAAGGCGGCGATGCCAAGCAGGACCGCATTCGCGACGATGAAATAAAAAAGGTCGGCGGAGGAGAAACGCTGGCTCATCCGCCGACTATACAATACCGGCCGCGAGGTTAACGCTCGCCCGGATCGTCAGGCTCGTCCCTCATGAAGAAATAGACCGCCAGCCCCACTGCCGCGAGTGCCAGTAACAGGATGGCGAGTCCGCCCGGCCCCATGGACGCGAATCCGCCCTGGTCGTAAATCATCAGACAAGCGATCAGCACGAACGCCACGAACACGTGCCTGAAGTATCGCCATTTCCACGGGCTCATGATCTCTCCCCGAACCATTTGCGAACGCAACTCAGTAATAATTCGATGAGGCATAGTTATAGATAGCGGTACCGATGCCCCATCCGAGTCCGAACGAGAAGCCCAGCGCGGCGCCGATCGCCCCATACGCTCCCGCACCGGCAGACGAGCCGGTGAAACCGGCGCCGAATACGGATCCCAACATGCCGCCAATCGCACCACCGCGAAAGGCGCGGGTCTCCGTCACATCACCGCCACTGACGAGCTCGACCTCGGCGGCGGTGAGTTCGCGAATGCCACTCCGTTGACTATCGACCATTGCTACTCTCCTTGTAAATTTGCATCAGCAAGCCAGACCGGCAGTATTGCTGGTCTGGTCCCAGCGAGACTAGCTTGGTTGATACCGCATGTCGAAAGCACTTTCGTGCCAAAAAAAAGAGAAATGGCAAGCGGCTCGTCCGTTCGACCTATCGCGGTAGCCAGAAACGCGTACCGACAATCAGGGCAAAGGCGATCATGGAGATCAAGGCGATCACGTGGTGTGCTTTGCGGTCGTCGGAGATCCGGGCCCGGATTGCCATTGCGAGCAATGTCACATGACCTAGCCGGCCCTCGTGCCACAGCGGCTCATCGGCAAGCAGGTTGCCATCCACGATCACCGTCCCGACAGCCAGAAGATACGCGCCGAACATCGGCCGCCGCAGGCCAGGCTGGGTGGGGATATCTGTGCCGCAAATGGCTCGCTGTGTGGGCTCAGTCGTCGCGTCGTCGGCCCCACGAGACAGGACTTCGGTCGTCCCAGGTCCTGAGTTGACAGGCAAAGCCCGGCCTGGCCTCGGGTTTTCTCCTCGTTTCGCTGCGCCTGTCCTCGAAGAGCTGGTAGTTGCACCGGCAAAGGGCAGCATCACAACCTCTTAGCGGCAGCTTTGGTACTTCGTGACTCAAGAAGCGCTTGTCGGCGATCGCGCGGACCGCATCGCAACAGCCGACGCTGGATGCATTTACCTGGACGGCGCGGTACCTGCTTCCCGGATTGGCGCGTCTGGCAGTCGCCAACGTCGTTCGTATCCTGTCGAAAATCGCCCATGGCTCCATGCGTCAACTCCTCCCTGCAGCTATTAAAACCTAGCAACTTGGCGGGTCGATATCGTTGAACTGGTTCTCGTCAAAAAGCGGTACAAATTCCGGGACAGCCATGTGTCACCGCACCGTGCGTATAATATCGACCGTCGACGGATGCGCACGAACATCCGGATTCGGAAAAAGGAGCCGACCTCAACATGCAATGGCTGTACATCGTCATCGGCGGCCTGGTCGGCTTGTGGTTCGGCTCGGCCAGCGGTGTGCTTTTGGGGTTCGCTGCCGGTGCGGCATTCGGATACCTGCTGGAGCAGATGCGGGCCCTCGAGGACAAGGTCAAGCGCTTGAGCGCCCGCATCGAGCGCACGATCGAGGCCCGTGGACCCGCACGGCCGCCGCTGCCCGAAGCAAGGCAGGCTGCGGAACCCGGCCCGGAGCCGGCGGCGGCACTCCCGGCAAAGAAGACGGCACCCCGAGCGGCGCCCCTAACCACGGCAGCGCCGAAACACGCGGCCCCGGATCTGTTCGACAAACTGTTCGGCATGGCCCGGGAGTGGCTGACGACCGGCAACGTGCCGGTAAAGATCGGCGTCATCGTGACGTTTTTCGGCGTCGCGTTCCTGCTGCGATACGCGGTCGACCAGGGCTATATCGTCGTCTCGATCGAGGCGCGTTACCTCGCGGTAACCGCAGCGGCGACCGTGCTGCTGGTCCTCGGCTGGCGACTTCGCGAGAAGCTGCCCGTGTATGCGCTGAGCCTGCAGGGCGGCGGCATCGGCATGCTGTACCTGACGATCTTCGCCGCGCTGCGATTACACGAGATCGTCCCGGCGACACTCGCTTTCGCGTTGTTCGTGGCGCTCACGGCGTTTACCGGTGCGCTCGCGGTCCTGCAAAACTCGATGGTGCTGGCAATACTCGGCACGGTCGGCGGTTTTCTTGCACCGGTGCTGGTCACCACCGGACCTGGCAATCACATCGCGCTTTTCAGTTATTACCTGGTGTTGAACGCGGCGATCCTCGGCATCGCCTGGTACCGGCCCTGGCGCGTGCTCAATGTCATCGGTTTCGTGTTTACCTTTGGTGTCGGCACGGTCTGGGGTTATGAGTACTACCGGCCGGAACTGTTCGCGAGCGTCGAACCGTTTCTGATTGCCTTTTTCGTCTTTTATCAGGCCATCGCGATTCTTTTCGCGTTCCGCCAACCAGTAGAGCTCCGCGGCATCGTCGACGGTACGCTCGTCTTCGGCACCCCGGTGATCGCGTTCGCACTGCAGTCGCAACTCGTCGAAGATACCGAATATGGACTCGCGATCAGTGCCGTCGCCCTGGCAATCGTGTACACGCTGATCGCATTCTGGCTGCTGCGCGTTGAGCGAAAGCAGATGCGTCTCCTCGTCGAATCATTCATCGCGCTCGGTGTGGCGTTCGCGACCATCGCGATTCCGCTGGCGTTGGATGGCCGCTGGACGGCGGTCGCCTGGTCCCTCGAGGGTGCGGCACTCGTCTGGGTTGGCGTGAGGCAACAGCGAATCCTCGCGCGGCTCCTCGGGACGGCCTTACTCGGCGCAGCCGGAGTCGCCTACGCCGACCACGGCTGGAAGAACGATCTGGGGCTACCGATCCTCAATGGCAATGTCTTGGGCGGCGTGCTGATCAGCATTGCTTCGGGATTTTCCGCGCGCTTTCTCGCTGCGGACAAGCATCCGATTCGCTGGCAATCGTTTCTGTCGGCGCCGTTGCTGCTCTGGGGTGCATGCTGGTGGATCGGCACCGGTGCCGCGGAGATAGCGGACCGCGTCGATGCCAACATGCAGCTGCACGTTTTGACGGCATTCATCGCCATCAGTGTGGGACTGCTCGCGTGGCTCGGGCGGCATTATGACTGGACCGCGGCGCGACGAACGACGCTCGCCTTTCTGCCGATACTGCCGGTGATCGCACTCTTATATATATTCGAGCACGATCACCTGTTCGAAGGCATCGGCACGCTCTCCTGGCTGATGGCAGGCGTCGCGCATTTCGGCCTGCTCAGGGCCTACGACAACGGTCAGGGCCGCGTCGAGGCCGGCTGGCATTTTGCGGGCGTGCTGTTTCTGGTTGCATTGATCGCCTACGAGCTCTATTGGCGCATCGACGAGGCCGATCTCGGCATGGTCTGGTCCGCCAGTGCCGCAATCATCGTCCCCGCACTTGCCGCCATATTCATCATGCTCGCGAGGCAACGCATCGCGTGGCCGCTCCAGCGATACTGGGATGCGTATCTGGGCGCCGCGGCGGTGCTGATCATCGCGCAGTTGCTGGCAGTCGCCGTTGCCGGCGTCGATGATCCGGGCAATCCCCGGCCGCTCCCGTATGTTCCCGTACTCAATCCCTTCGACGTGCTGACCATTGCGGGGCTCGGTGCCGCGCTGCACCTGATCGCCACGCTGAATGCCGCCAGCGAGCGGCTCGGGCAGGGCGGATTGCGGCTCGCCACGATCATGTGGTCATTGACGGCGCTGGCGCTGACGACCATCGCCGTCATTCGCGGCGTGCATCACCTGGGCGACGTGCCGTGGCAACAACAGACGCTGGCGAACTCCGTGTCGGTGCAGTCCGCGCTCTCGATCTACTGGGCCATGCTCGGCTTCGGCGGCATGATCCTCGGCGCGCGATATCGGAAGCGCTGGGTATGGATGGTCGGCATCAGCCTCATGGCCATCGTCGTCGTGAAGCTGTTTATGATCGATCTCGGCAACACGGGCACGGTCGCGAGGATCGTCTCTTTCCTCGGCGTCGGCGCCTTGCTGCTCGTCGTGGGTTACTACGCACCGGCGCCGCCGAGGGAAGCAGGCGTCGCCGGAGACAAGACGTGAAGCGGACGCTTCTCGCGACCGCCGTGATCTGGCCGCTGGCGGCCAGCACGCAGTTCGTCGACGCGCCCGTCGATGTTCCGCAACCGTCCGATTACGCCTGGGGATTTCCGATCGAGATATCCGGCAGCGCGAGTATCTATTCGCTCGAGTTGCCTCTCGAGGTTAATCAGTCTGTGACCGATGCGGCACTCCGCGACGTCGGTGTATTCAACGGCGACGGCAGACCCGTATCGAGGTTGATCGAACAGGCGAGCGACGACGGCAAACAGCAGGAGCACGTGAGCCCGTTGCCGGCCCTGCCACTCCTGGAATCGGCCGACCGCCGCACCGATCCGAACAGACTGACGCTCCAGCGTCAGGGCGACAGCACGCAATTCACCTTTGATCTCGAGGAGCTCCTCGCACCCGGCGACAACGAGCGACTGGTCGCCTACATCGTCGACACCCGGCAGCGCGAGGAACCGGTTTCCGCCATCGATCTGGTCTGGGGGCAGGTGTCGCCGGGTTTCATGGGCCGCGTCAACATCGATGGCGGCAATGACCTCCAGGAGTGGCGAAACACGGGTTCGGCCGTTGTCGCCTACCTGCGCGAGGATCAGGCGAGCATCGAGCAACGGCGTATCGTGCTGCGCCGCGGCGATTTCGATTTCCTGCGCATCCGCTGGGAGGGATTGCCCGAGAACTGGCACCTGTCGCAGGTGATGGGCGTATATCTCGAAGGCGCGGCCGGAGTGAACCGGAAATTCGTGACGCTCGAGTCCTCGGAGACGGACAAGGAGGACGGCGGGCGGATATTCTCGCTGGGCGGCGCGCCGCTCGTCGATCAGCTGCGCGTGGTGTTACCCGAGCCGAACACGGTCATTTCGGGACACGTCATGTACTTCTCGGAGCGTCTCGATCGCTGGCTCGAAGCCGGCCACGGTTCCTGGCATCACATCATCCGCAACGATAACGCCGTAATGAGCGCATCCATCAATATCGACAGAACGAGAACGAGCCGCTTCAAGATCATCGTGACGAGCGGGCCTGCCGACGTCGACGTGCAACTCGAAGTGGGCTGGCGGCCGGACAAGCTGCTGTTTCTCGCCCAGGGACCGCCGCCTTATACGCTGGCAGCGGGAAACGCGGACGATGCGCGGCGCGAGTTTCCCCAACAGAGAATCTATGGCGCGCGATCGCTCGCGGAGCTCGCCGCAAGAAACGGCGGTGTCGCCGAAGTGTCACTCGGGGAACGCTATGAACTCGGCGGACCGGAGCGCCTGGTCACATCGTTGCAAATCAACTGGCAGACTGTGCTCCTTTGGTTAGGCCTGGTGCTCGGCGTCGTCTTCGTCGGCTTCATGGCCATGAAGACCATTCGCGAACTGAAAACACAATAAGAAACCGGAGAGACCACCACATGCCCGATCGAAGAACTTTCCTGAAGAACACGCTGGCAACCGCGGGAGTGCTCGGGCTGCATGGCCTGCCCTCGCTGTCGCTCGCGGCGTCGACCCGTTCCGTGCTCGTGTTCGATGCGATGGGCGAGATTCGCGAGGTCTACGACGAGGCATTGCTACAGGCAATGCTCGACAGTGGATTGAACGCAATCACCAAGACGATGTGTGACCCGAAGACTTTCGAGCTCGAGGCGCTCGATGCAGCACTCGAGGGCATTCGCGGCTTTGATGCCTGGATAAAAAGAAACCCGCGCCAGGTCTTGAAGGCCACGAGTGTCGCCGATGTCGACCGGGCGCAGCGGGCAGGAAAGATCGCTGTCTTTTACCTGATCCAGAACTCGACGCCGTTCGGCAGGAATCTCGACAAGATCGACACCTTCCACGCTCTCGGACTGCGCTCGGTGCAAATCACCTATAACTATCAGAACTGGGCCGGCGCAGGCTGCAAGGAGCGAACCAATGCAGGCCTGACCGTATTCGGCCTGCAACTCGTCGAGAAACTGAATGACAGCAACATGCTGATCGACTGCTCGCACGCCAACATGCCAACGATGGCGGACACGATCCGTGCCTCAAGAAAGCCGATCATCGTCTCGCATACCGGCTGCATGGCGGTGCACAAAAACGATCGCAACACGACCGACGAGAACCTGCGACTGCTCGCCGACCACGGCGGCGTGGTTGGTATCGATCAGATCCGGCCGCACATTACGACCTTGCGCGAAGGCGCCGTCGAACATTACTACGATCACATCCAGCACGCGGTCAAGGTCTGCGGAATCGATCACGTCGGCATCGGCAGCGACCGCGATCACCGCTACATCGAGCTGACGCCGGGATACCTCGACGAATTGCGCGCAGAGCAGGGCGCGAACCTCAACGAGAATGACCTCCCGTGGTTCATGGTCGAACTGAACGGGCCGCGCCGGATGGAAACGATCTGGGATGGTCTGAAGGGCAGGGGACTTTCCGACGGCGAGCTCGAGAAGATCATGGGTGCCAACGTGCGGCGCGTGTACAGCGAAACAATTGGTTAGTTAATGCAGGTCAACTTACCGCGGCTCGCCGCCCACTAAATCGCTGTATCCCAATTCCGACCAGGTAGGAAATCACGGCGGCGCCCATACCGGTTACGACAGCCTCGGTCGCGACCGCGCCGAGCATGCCCGGGTGCACGAAAAAATCCACAACGCCGGTAGCGACTCCGAGAACCGCCGCGATGATCCACCTTTTGTCCGTCCTGGCAAATAGCAGGGCGATATAGGAAACGGTGCCTGCGGCGATCCCGGTTTGTGAGGCGATCAGAAGATGACTCAATCCGAGCGCCAATACGTTTCCCTGGACCATGGTCACGAGACAGGCCGTCGTCGATTCGGCGAAATACTCGATATATGGTGCGAGTTTCGGTTTCAGTTTCATCGCCGGTTCTATCCCTTTGCCGGACAGGCAAACGGTATCTTCACCGGCGGTGGGCGCTCTACGCGTTCGCGTTCGAGTGCCGCCATCAATGCGGGGAACGGGCTGGGGTCGAAGTAAGGATAAACGAGAAAGGTCGCCAGCGGAAAAGGTGTCTCGTCCGATTCGAAACGACGCAGCTCCTGCAATGCGCCCTCTTTGTCGCCGATCAGGTTCAAAAGCAGCCAGGTCGCGTTGTTGGGGGCTGGCCCGGCAGCCTTGCGCGCGGCGAGAATTGCCATGACTTCGTCGCGACGACCTTCGGCACAGGCCTGGCGCGCGCCGACCATGAAGTCATACGCGCCCTGCCGAACGTCATAGCGCCTGACCAGCTCGGCTGCCTCGTCGATACGCATGGCCCACAGGAGGGCGCGGTGCGTCTGGTAGATGAGCGTGCGATGCTCAGGCCATCGCCCGAGCGCCTCGAGCCCGTAATCGGCAGCGATGTTTGGGTCGAAATAGTGCCACGCCGCGTTGACGTAATTGCTTGCAACGAGCTGTTGAGTCTTTCCGAGATTACGAGCGTGTTCCAGCGCCAGCGTAATCGTTTCCATGTCCGAGGCATATTCCGCTGCTTCCAACAGCGAGAGCCACGCATCGAAATCGTTCGGCCTGCTTTCGACGTGCTCGCGGTACAGGCGAATGGCAGTCCGCAGGCGCAGTTCCGTCAGCGCTTTTACGGCCTGTGTGACACGCCGCTCTACGTCAGTGGAGGCGTTCTCGACGGCCAGGTCGATGCGCGCGCGAAAATGCTCGAGAATTTCCGGAGCTTGCAAACTAGTCAGGCCGGAATTGATTCTCGACGGGGACAACTGATACTGCCAGAACAGCGCCGCTTCACGATGAGCGGCCGAGAATCCGGGATCGATTTTTCGTGCCTGCTCGAAGTATTCGTACGCATCGAGAAACAACCGGGGGCTGGCTTCGATCACGCTTCGCGTAGCCGTGTCGATTCCACGAATGTATGTAAGGTAGGCTTCGACCGACCGCGTGCCAACTCTGACCATGTCTGCGAGTGTGGCGGGATCCATCGTGGTTTCCAGCGCGGTGGCGATCTGTAGCGCCAGATCCTCCTGGATGTCGATGACGTCCGTGGCATCCCGGTCATAGTTCTGCGACCACAGATGGAAGCCGTCCGCCGCGCGAATGAGCTGCGCGGTGACTCGCAGCCGTTCACCGGCGCGGCGCACCGAGCCTTCCAGGATATGTGCGACACCGAGCTCGGCGGCGATCGTCGGTATGTTCTTGTCCGTGCCCTTGTACGAGAAGGCGGAAGTTCGCGCGGTCACGAGCAGGTCGGGCGTGCGCGTCAAGGCATTGATGATCTCTTCGGCGAGGCCGTCAGCGAACCATTCCTGGTTGCGGTCCTGGCTAAGGTCCGCGAAAGGCAATACGGCGATAGATTTTTCCGTTGCAGAGGCTGCGACAGGGTCGGGTTCCGGACTGCCGGCAAAGAAAAGTCTTTCGATGCCGAGCACCAGGAGCGCAAGCACGAGGACGCCGATGATGACGAAATCGAGCTTGCGCCCGGTTTGCGCGGTAATCGACTGGGTCCGGTCAACATCCTTTTCTTTCTTGATGCCTTCCGGCGTGAGCTCGAATGCCCAGGCGAATATCAGCGCCACCGGAAAGCCGATCGCGAGCACGAGCAGGATCGCCTGGAACAACCAGTCGGGCGCCTCGATGTTGTTCAGTATGACATCGGCGACCTGGAGCAGCAGCCATGCCGTGATCGCATAGGCGATCGCGACGCGCACGACGTTGCGACGTTTCAGCTCGGCCCAGACCGAACTCATGCGTTCTCCTGATGCATGAACACTGCGTGCATGCCTGGCTCTACTTCTTCGAGGCCTTGACGTATTTTTCCATGACAGCCGACATGCCCCGTTTCGCATAGTCGCGGCAGGCCTTTTCCTTGAAACGGATCGCCTCCTCGAACTCGTCGAGGGAATACTTGTCCCTCTCTGCCACGCAGCGGATCTCGCGCACGACCTGGATATCCAGTCCGAGCTTTTCCGCGATCTGCTTGTCGGACAGGCCGGGCTGTCTCTTGTCCGCGGGCAAGTGCTCCTGGAAATTCACTTGCACCGCGTGTGACAGCTCGAGTATCTCGTCCTTGTACTTGTTATAGGTCTCGGGATCGACAAAATAAAAGCCCATAGCAAGATCCTTATTTCTTGGTCCTGTGTTCGCGCCCGACCGGGCAGACGCGCATGCATTCGGCACATTGTGCCTGCGCCACGTTCGAGTAGGTCATCGACCACAGGGTACGGCTGAACAAACTCGAATAGAGCATCATCTTCTGTTTTTCCGGGTCACGCTCCCTGAGCGTCGCGCCGAGCACTTTCTGGAAGCCCGGCACCCAGTAGTTCTGCACCCGCGTGGCGCAACGCGCGGCGTCGTATTGCCTGTTCGTAAAGCGGCCGTTATCGATCTTTCCGCCGAGGCAACCACCAGCATCGATGGGGCAGGTGCTTAAACAAGGCGTGGTGCCTTCCGCTTCGTACATCGCCACACACTCGGGCGCAGGGCAAGCTGGCGAATCGAGCGGCGCATCGGCCGGCAGCGGCATGGTCGTGACGATCGCGGCGTAGAACATGAAGCCGTATTCGGGGTTGAGCACCGGGCCCGCCAGGCTCTTCGAGCCGCAGCCCGCGAGCTCGGCCGCCATCGCGATGCTCATGAACGGCTGCTGGCCGCGGTCCACGCCGGCCGGCACACACACGGCGTAATAGCCGAACCGGTCCTCGATGACCTTTGCCATTTTCTGTGCCAGCGTTTGAATCCGGTCGCTCGTGGTCGTGACTTCCATGTGCTGATAGTTGGGGCTCTGCCAGTCGCCGGCGCGCGGCTGCGCGCCGCCGATGACGAATACGCTTTTGGCATGCGGCAAGATGTCCTGCGGCCGGTAACCTTCCGGCGCCTCACCGAACGCATCCGCCGCGGCGACACCTGAAATAAGCGCCCCGCTCTTCATTGCGGTATCGCCCAATTCGGATTTGGCGGCCGCGAAGTCGATTTTCGGCTGCGAGGTCATTTGAGCTTTCTCTCCGCGCGACCGATCGGGCAGACGCGCATGCATTCGAAGCACTGTGCCACGGATTCCTTGTAATGTGTGATCGCGGAACAGGAACGCGAGAAGAAATCGGAGTGGAGCATCGAATCCCGGCGCTCCTCGTCCTGCTCGGTAACGATCTGCGCCAGCGCTTTCTGGAAACTGTTGATGCCGAAATTCATCGCGCGTGACACACAGCGCTCGCGGTCGTAATACGAATATTCGATGCGGCCGTTTTCATCGATGCTGCCGTCGAGGCAGCCGCCTTCGTCGGCGGGGCAGGACGCCAGGCAGGGCGTCTTGCCGAAGCGCCGGAAAGACTCCACACACATGTGATGCGGGCAGACGTCCTGTTCCAGCATGCTGTCGTAATCGCACGCGAGCGTGGTGATGCAGGCGGAGTAATAAAGGAGTCCGTATTTCGGATTCAGGATGATGTTGGCGGCGAGAGAGCGCGTTCCCAGGCCCGCGAGCACCGCGGCGAGCATCATGCTCATCGGTGGCAGGTGGCCGCCGGTGGGCAAGCCGGGCGCCTGGATCGCCAGGTGATCGAACTCCTTCTCGATCATGTCCGCCACGCGATGTATCGCAGCATCGTTGCGAAAATCGTAGCCGTTGACTTCCATGACGCGGTGGTTCGGGCTGCGCCAGGCACCGGCGGTCGGGCCGCGCACGCCGACCACGATCACACTTTTGGCGCCCGGCAGGATGTCGTAGGGCCGATGGCCTTCCGGCACGTGCTCATCCCAGGATTGCGGATCGGCGATGCCGACGACGTCGCCGCCGGCCTCGAGCGCGAACTGCTTGATCCGCTCTGTCCGGGACGCGGTCTGCCTGGTATCTGTGGCGGCGGCGATGGTGCTGCTCATATTCGCATCATAATCCAAGGGCGTCAGGAGACGCGGCGCTCGTGGCCATCCCAGTAAGGCGCGCGAAGCAGCTTCTTCAGGATCTTGCCGGACGGATTGCGTGGAATCGCGTCGACGAAGTCCACGGATTTGGGACACTTGAATCTCGCAATCTTCGCGCGCGCAAATTCGATAATCTCCCTCTCCGACGGCATTGCGCCGGGTTGCGCGACGACGACCGCTTTCACCGCCTCGCCCCATTGCGCATCCGGCACGCCGATGACGGCAACGTCTGCGACGCCCGGGCAATCCTGGAGCGCTCGTTCGACCTCGGCCGGGTAGACGTTCTCCGCGCCCGATACGATCATGTCCTTCAAACGGTCGTGAATGTAAAGGTAGCCGTCGTCGTCGAAATAACCGGCATCGCCGGTATGGAGCCAGCCGTCCACGATCGCCGCCGCGGTATCGTCCGGACGCTTCCAGTAGCCGTTCATGACCTGCACGCCCGACACGATGATTTCCCCGACTTCGCTGGACCCGCAATCTTTGCCATCTGGACCGATCACACGGATCTCACAGCCGGGAACCGCCTTGCCGCAGGACTGCAACTTGTCCACCTTCAGGTGATCCTCCGGGCGTAGCATTGCGACCGGACCTACCGTTTCCGTGAGTCCGTAGCCCTGCTCGAACTCGCAGTCGAAAGTCTGCATCGCCTCGCGCAATAGCGGGACCGAGATCGGGGAGGCGCCGTACAGGATGCGATTCAACGTCGACAGGTCCTTCTTGGCGAACTCGGGCGATTTAAGCAACATCTGGATGACGGCCGGAACCAGCAAGACCTCCGTCACTTTTTCTTTTTCGATGACGTTCAATATGGACGCCGGCGTGGTCTCACGAAGTACGACGACCGTTCCGCCGCTCTGTAATGCGGAGCTTGCCCAGGCAGACCCGGCGGTGTGAAAGAGGGGTGCGGTGACCAGCACGACCTCGCCGGGCTGCCAGGCTTCGGCGCCCATCATGCCGCGCGCGCAGGCGAGCACACTCGTGTGATTCAGCTCGACGCCCTTCGGAAAACCCGTCGTTCCGCTCGTGTACATCTGTACCATCGCGTCCGAGGGATCTCCGCCCGAATCGACGCTCGAGGAAGACTGCGCTTCGCGCCAGGTGCCATAGAGCGGCCATGCCGCATGCGCATCCAGTGAAAAGATGTGACGGACCGTGGACAGCTCACCGGCGATTCCTTCCACGAGTGACTGGAACGGGCCGTCGACGAACAGCACCTTGGCCTCGCTGTCGTTCAGGATATACAGGACTTCCAGCGGTGCCAGGCGTGCGTTGACGGGCGTCAGAACGAAGCCGCCGATCGCGGCGCCGAGCCAGATCTCGAAAAAATAATCGTTGTTGCCGGTCAGGATCGCGACACGATTTTTTCGCTCGAGCCCCAGCGATTTGAGGCCGTTGGCGACGCGCTCGGCACGTTCGTTGAGCTCGCCATAACTGCTGCGGCGATCCCCGAAAATAAGTACCGTCTCATCACCGCGTGTCTTCGCGTATTCACGAATCGCGTCGTAAATGAAACGGTTTCCGCTCATGTTGTCACCGCGATGGACTGCAGCGGCCCTCTGAAATCAGGTGCCGGTCCATGCCGGACGGCGTTTCTCGATGAACGCGTCGATTCCTTCGCCACCGTCGTGCGACATCATGTTCCTCAGCATGACGGCGCCGGCATATTCATAGGCTTCCTTGAGGCCACACTCGAGCTGTTTGTAGAATGCCGCCTTGCCGAATTCGATCGCCAGCGCCGACTTGGAACAGATCGTCGTGGCCAGTTCGTCGACGGCGGCATCCAGCTCATCGGCGGGAACTGCGCGATTGATGAGGCCGAATCTTGCGGCGGTCGCGGCATCGATCATCTCACCCGTCAGCAGCATCTCCATCGCATGCTTCCTGCTTACGTTGCGACTCAACGCCACCATCGGTGTGGAGCAAAAGACGCCCAGATTCACGCCCGGTGTCGCAAAGCGCGCATCGTCGGCCGCGATCGCAAGGTCGCAACTTGCGACGAGCTGACAGCCGGCTGCGGTTGCTATGCCGTGAACGCGGGCAATAACCGGTTTCGGGAGGTTGACGATGCCCGTCATCATGCGGGCGCACGCCTCGAGCGTCCTGTGTACCCCATCGGAATCGGCCGCGCGCATTTCCTTCAGGTCATGGCCTGCGCAGAACACCGGGCCATTACCGCGGATCACGACGAGCTTGATGTCGGAATTGCCGGCGATCTCCGAGAGAGCGGCGTTCAGCGCTCCGATGAGGGCATCCGACAGGGCGTTACGCTGGGCCGGCCGGTTCAGGGTCAGTGTGGCAACGCCGTTGCTGGTCTCCCTCAGGAGTACGGATTCTTGTTTTTTAGCCATCTGGATTCCACGGAGCGGTATTCTGAGGCGTAGCCAAGCATAGCAGTTTGGCGGTGGAATCGGCTAATCGAGCAATGAAATCACGGAGTTATGTCGGGCTCACGGCGCGCCCGCCGGACTTTTGTCGTGCAGCCCGCCTTTTGAGTTGCTCCAGGATTCTCGGTCCACGGCCCGGGATGCTCCACGGGCAGACCGCAATGCAGATCGCACATCCTGCATGCTCGTTAAAAAACGGTATGCACTTGTCGAAATCGACATACCACTTCACAGCGCCGCGCACCATGGTCTTCTCGGGCAGAATCGCGTCGGGAGGACAGGCATTACTGCAGACCTGGCAGCGGCTGCAGAAATCATCGACGCCGTAGGTGACTTTCGGCGTCGGCACCAGCGGTACGTCAGTCAGCACCGCTGCGAGGCGAAACGAGGAACCGTAGTCCCTGTTGATGATCGATCCGTGTTTGCCGAGCTCGCCGAATCCGCATTCGATCGCCGGCGGAATCATGAGAAACGATCCCGACCACGGACCGAAATACGGATCTGCCGCGAAGCCGCGTTCCCGGATCCAGGCAGCGACGTCCTTGGATGTCTTGCTGGCGCGGCCGTATTGCCTGATGACCTCGGCGCCGGCGTCGTTGTGCGGCGCCTTTGTGATTTCTTCATAGTCATGTGCGACGCCGATCATGATGACCCATTCGTGGTCGAGCTCGACGCCCTCGAAGCACCATTCCGACCGGAAGCGCGTAATGCCGAACAATTCGCAATCGAGCGTCGCAGCGTGTGCCGCCAGCTCCCGGGTACGGTCTTCGGCCGACTGTTGCAACGGCTCGTCGCGGATCGGCGGCAATTCGATGGCATGAATCTTCTCGCGGTCGGCGCGCGCTTTCAGTATGCCTTCGTGATCCATGTTCTGCGTGTAGAACCACTTTTGCATCGCGCCGTGCGCCAGCGCATCCGGATCATGCCAGTAGACATACCGTGGGGGCCGGAGTTCGGATTCGCCCACGCCATTGACCGCATTGCCGGAAATGTCCGGTATCAGTGCCAGTTGTTCCGACTTCGGCGCGAATGGACGGTGCGGTGATTTCGTCAAGTGCTTTTCCTCGTTCGTCGGAACTGCCGGCAACAGTCTACACTGACGGCGGATCGCCGGCCCAGGCGCGGCCGAGCAGCTCGCGGATGCCGTCGCGTTCCACCGGCCGCGGGTTCCAGTAAGGATGTTGCACCGCGAGCTCCGCGGCGCGGTCGAGATCCGACTCGTCAAGACCGAGGTCGCGCAGGGCCATTTTTGCTGTGACGGCCCGCCCGAGCTCGTAAAGTCCCAGCGGCGCGTCCGCCGCGCCGAGCGCATCTGCAACCGTCTGCATCGCCGCTGGCGCGGCCGCCGCGTTGTAGGCGGCGGCATGCGGCAGCACCACGGTATGCGTCTCGGCGTGCGGCAGGCCGAAGGATCCTCCCAGGGTGTGGCAAAGCTTGTGATGCAGGGCCATACCGACGCGGGCGAGACATTGCCCGCACAGTGAGGCACCCAAAAGCGCATCGCTTCGCGCATCCATATGCAGCGGGTCGGCAACGATGACCGGCAACGCACGCGCAAGCTTCCTGATGCCTTCGGCGGCCAGCGACGACGTTGTCTCGTTTCTTTCCTTCGCATAAAGCGCCTCGACGGCGTGTGCGATGGCATTGATGCCGCTCGTTCCGGAAAATGCCGGCGGCAATGACAGCGTCAACCGGACATCGTAAATCACGATTTCTGGAACGACTTGCTGATCGCTCAGCGTCGTCTTTACGCCCCCTTCCGTCTGCCCGAGGATCGGCGTCATTTCAGACCCGGCATAGGTCGTCGCAATGATGATTTGCGGCAATCCGGTGCGGTAGGCGATCGCTTTCGAAAGCCCCGTCGTCGAGCCGCCACCTATCGCCACCAGGCAGTCGACATTTCTCTCGCTCACGATGCGCATCGCCTCTTCCGTGACCGCTACGGGCGTATGCATCGCTGCCCTGGGAAACATCGCCGCGGCGCGCTCACCGAGCAGCGCCACGATCTCGTCTGCCTGCTGTTGCCGACCCGGAGTGGAAATCACGAGCGCATGCCGCGCGTCAAGCCGGTCCAGTTCACCCGGCAGGTCCCGAATCGTGCCCGCTCCGAACAGGATTCTGGGTCCCGAATTACTCGCAGGGATTGTCAAGGGACGACGGTAATCTCCAGCTGCGCGGCGTACGTTTCCTTCTTTCTCGGCGCGACCCGGATTGCGCGCGTGGCCGTGTGAGACATGGTCGTGAAGTCGACATTGATATGGCCGTTCGCGTCGCGCTCGTCCAGGGATTCCTGGTAGAAATTGAGCGGATCGCGGGTCACGAAGCCGACGACCAGGGTCGTACCCAGCGGCTCTGCCGCGGGCAACTCGAACTCCATCCTCGGGGTCGGAATCGTGAAAGCGCCGGCGCTAACGGCGTTGTCGGCATGATACTGGTTCGGAAACAGCACGGTGGCCGCGTCTTTCGAGTCCACCGTAACCAGGTTCAGGTAGCCGCTCACCGGAATATTCATGGTCAGCTCGACAGGATCGTCAATCCGGAACACAGTCTTGTTCGCCGTCAGCTCGAATCTCGATGCCTGTTCCTCGACCATCGCCAGCAGTTTTTGCCGATTCGGTCCGTTGCCGCCCTCCAGGGGAATGATGTTCAGCGCGCCATTGGCCAGCCTGTCGCTTCCGGTTACCTGCGGATGATGTAATCTGGACTCGTCGACGTTCTCGCGAATGTAGACGGCCGCCTTGTCGCGGAGTTCGTTGATCGTCAATGTTCCGGCATTTCGTGCCGCCTCTTCGATCGCCTTCGCGAGACCGATCGTAAAAATGCCGCCGCTGAAGGTGCCGAGCGCCTTTTCGTTGTCACCGGCTGCCGACATCGACACGAAATTCGGTTCGCCTCCGGTGTCGAATTCCCGATCGAAGACGAATTGCCCGCCCTGCGGCATCCCTTCATACGAGAATGATTTCTCGAATACCGGTTTGTTGCCGAGGCTGAGGTTGTCCAGCAGGATGTCCCTGGTCACGGTACCCGAGTGGCACGCGTCTACAATGATCCAGATATTGTTACTCGGTATGGCGGCAATCAGGGACGCCAGCGTGTCATCGTCGACGACGCCGGTGAGCGCACGTTTTCCGTTTCGCGTGACGCGGCGCACGTCATGCGTCACCAGAACTTCATCGACCCCGTCGTCTTCATCGCCATCGAAATCCGGCGTGTTGCTGCCATGGCCGCTGTAGTAAAAGACGACTCGATCTTCCTCATTCACGCCCTCTCGCAGCCATGTCCGGAACTCGCCGATAACGTTCCGCGATGTAGCCTGGTCGTCCATGAGGCTCCTGACCTGTGACTCCTCGAATCCCATGAGTCCGAGCGTTTCGCGCATGCGCTCGAGGTCCAGGTCGACGCCGGGGAGATCGATGCCGGGCACCGAATACTTGCCGACGCCGACGAGCAGTGCGCGCTGTTCCGCCGACGCGCAAAGCGCGCAGAGCGCGAGGACGAGTGTCGTGGTCCATGTTAAAAACGAGTGCACCCGATCCTTCCTCAGTTCCCGCCGGCCGTCCCGATGTTGGTTATCTCGACCCGGCGATTGTCTGCATGTTCCGGATCTTCGGTGACCAGCAACATGTCCTCGCCGTAACCGACCGCAATCAGCCGGTTCGGGTCCACGCCATGCTCGACCAGGAACTGCATGACTCGCTGCGCCCGTTCTTCCGAGAGCCTTCGGTTGTATTCGGCGGCCCCCGAGGCATCCGTGTGCCCGGCAATCCGGAACCTGAAATCCGCGAGCGAGTTCCGCACCAGCGCATCGGCCAACTGCCTGAGCTGGCGTTCGGCCGCGGGCAGGAGTTGGCTCGAATTGACTTCAAACGCGACGTTGAGATTGACCTTGCCTTTCTGGCGTACGCTGATGGCGCGTGTGAGACCGCGTGTGCGGGGCGCGGAAAGCGCCTCGACGATGTCGTCGCTTTTTATCACATCGTCCTGTTGCCCTCCCGCAATGGCTCCGAAGGAGCAACAAATCACGACAGCGAATGCGCTCTGGCGGAACATGATTTTCATGTGACCCTATTGAATCGGTGCGATGCCAACCGCCGTGCGTTCGGCGTTAAAGTTGTCTCGCGCAAGCACCAGGTTGCGCTCGATGTCCGCTGCTCCGGGGGATCCGTCATAGGTCGATTCGCGCCAGGCAACCAGCGCATCGAAATAGTCCGTTCTCGCCTGGTCGAGGCGCACTTCTGGTGTCGGCTCGGGAAGGGTATCAGTATCCAACGAGCGCTCGATCGCCATCTTGCTGGCGGCCGCGCCGGCAGCACCGGCAATTCGCGAGCTGTTGCTTTCGAGATATGCCGCGAGTGTCGATAACGCTCGCTTCTGCGAACGCGACTCGATGACACCGAAACGAATCGATACCGGCATGTAGTTCTTTTCGAGCTGTGGCAGGTCGAGATATTCTGCACGCCGCGCATCCAATAAGGATTCATTCCGCAAAATACGCAATTCGAGCCCGTCCATTTCCTTTCGTGTCGCGGCGAGGATACTTTCGCGTGCGGTTTTCATCCGTTCGCGCATGCCTTCGAGCTGCCGTTTGTCGCGGACAACCGAGCGCTCCAGGGCCTTTATTTCCGCAAACACGTCCTGGTGTACGCTCGTGTCTACCTCGTATGCACTCTTGGCTGTCGATGACATCGGCGGAGTCCGTAGCCACTCGGAACGGCTGCTCGACGGCGGATTATCCATTTCGAAGCCCGCCTGCACCTCGCCGATGTCTACCCAGGCGGACGACAGGATGCGCATTTGCGTATCGGCGGCCGGCTCGGCGATCTCCATCGTATATACGACACCCCTCTTGGCGTTCTTGCGCGTTGTGCTCAGCAACGAGTTGATCCACAGTCCGGCGCTTTGCAGGCGATACGCCGTCAGGTCATCCGATTTCTCGAAACGCACCTCGTATACGGAATGCGCGGGGCCGCTGACGCAGATGTTGGCCCGGCGCAGGATATTCTCGACCGAACTGTCCTCGCGTACCGCACGTGACGCGAAATCGTCCGGCGCAATATCCGTGCCTGGTAACACCTTCGGATCATAAAGATGCGTACAGTCGACATTATCCGGCTCGAACCGGGCGGCGACGACGGTGGCACAGCCGAGGTTCGCGTTCAGTTCGGCACTGGGAGAGTCGTAGAGAGTGGCGCGATACAGGTTGAAGTCCTTCGCGGCAACGTAGTACATGTCCTTCGACCGGGAGAAAGCACCCAGTTGTGAGCTGGTGGCGCGAACGAAGCCCTTGAGCAATGCCTGTCCGAGCTTGCTGACGACCAGGCCGCTTAGCGAGATCGATCTCTCGACCTGGTCATGCGGTCCGACCTGCAGCAGGTAGGGTTCGTCGGCAATGACGCAGGATTCGCCCATGAATGCGCGAATTTCGCTGCCGCGCGGCAAATCGCTCCATGCGCACGGCGCGAACAGAACCGCGAAAACAGCAAGGGCAATGGCTGGTATTCGTAACACGGAGTCGTCGTTTGCTTTTATTGATTATCCGGGAGGGCCAATTTCACCCCCGTCGCCCCGGTTGATTTATTATAGCCGCTCGACACGCGCGGCACCGTCATGCTTGATAAACGGTCGCCGTATGCCAGCGGCACTACGTGGAAAGAATATGAAAAAACGAACCCACGTTGTTATTTTTTATGTATTTTTCTTGGTGATTTGTGCGTCCTGCGCGAGCAACTCCTACCTGAGTGACGAGTCACGGGGAGACGCCTTTTCCGACGAGACGGCGCTCAGGCACTCGAGCGGTGAGGCGCTCGAATTCAGTAGCGCCAGGGTCATCACCGCGAACGACGAGGCGTTTCTGTCCAAGTTATCGATGGTCGAGTCCGCCCGATCGTCGATAGACCTTGCGTATTACATTTTTGCCGACGATGAAACCTCGTCTGCCTTCGCCAGCGCGCTGATCGACGCCGCCCAGCGCGGTGCACGGGTCCGCATGCTCCTCGACTACAGTTCTGCCTACGCGAACCTGGACTTCTACTCGATGATGCAGGCGGAAGGGAGCAAGGGATCGGGAAGCTTCGAGGTGCGTTTTTACAACAGGCCGACACGGAACATCGTCATGGATGCCGCCTACCTGTCGCTGCGCTGCAGTGAAATCGGCGCCGCGACCGACTGCAGCGCGGCGAAAATGGCGGAAATAGCAGCGCGCTTCGATGCGGAAACGATCGACGGCATACCTGCGGCTGATCTCGGTATTTCGAACCTGGACATCTACGGCTCGGGCGTGTTCCTTTCCGGACTTTACGGCAAGCACCCGGAGCTGATGGCCCTCGCAGTCATGCAGGGCAGGGAATTCGCCGAGGGAAATTCCGCCGGCGCGTCGGCCATGCTGGATCATCTGCCGGCACTCGTCAGACTGGCGAAGATTTACTGGCGCGCCAGGACGGGCAACCTGTTCCAGCGCCTCGTAGCGCGTATCCAGCTTGCGATCATCGCGGTAAGGGCCGCCGATTTCGTCAACCCTCTGTACGAGGCCGTTTCGGAAAACCTTCCGATCGAGCGCAGGGACCTCGCCGAATCGCTGCGCGACTGGGAATACGTCACCGACTATCTGCACCAGAAACTCCTGCTCGTGGATGGCAGGTTAATCCAGCTGGGTGGCCGCAATATCGAGGATACGTATCACTTGCGCCAGGACCAGCTCGAGTCGGGTCTCAGGTTCATGGATACCGACGTACGCATCGAAACGGTGTCCGGCGGCGCCTCCGTCTCAAGTGCATTCGAGCGGCTGTGGAATTTCAGGACCATGGTGGCGACGCTCGATGAGGTCAGGCGGCATGCGCCCAACGACGTGCTGGCCAACCGGTCCGCGTTCGAGTACGCGAGAGAGCAGTGTCCGACGACCGACGAGATCTGCTTCGAACGCGAGTTTGCAGGCACGGCGCTCAGCGTCACGCAACGCGAGGCCCGGCATCGCGAGGAAATGCAGCGCAACGCGAAGCACTTTGATTCGACCCTTCGACCCGACATGCGGGACCCGGCGCCATCGAGTATCGACATCGATGCCGGCGCAAAACTCTATTACATCGAAAACATTCCGTTCAGCGGCAGGCATGGAGCCGAACTCGGGGGACGAAGTTACGGCGCGATCAACGGGCGCGAGGCCTGGTCGGGCAAACGCATACATTCGGTCGTCTTGCAAAGTCTCGAAAGTGCCTGCAGGTCGGCCACGGCCGAAATGCCAATGCGAGTCGTCGTCAACAACGCCTATTTCTTTCCGCCTTCGAATCTCGTGGACGCCGTCGCCAGAATGCTCGATGGCCGCCGTCCCTGTCGTCACGTACACATAGATATCGTCACCAATTCGAGGGAGACGACAGATCTGCAGATCGTCAATACATTCGGCCGGCATATTGCATTTGCGTTCAGCGACTACCTGCGATCGATTCGCGACGTGGATGATGGCGCGACCTTACGCTACTACGAGATGCAACCCGGCGACGGGCCGGTGCAGGCATCGCTGCACAGCAAGGTGTGGATCATCGGTGACGACGTGATTATCGGTTCGGCGAACGCCGATGTCCGCAGCTACATGATGGACGCCAACAACGCCGTGCTGATTCGAGATGCGCCGCAAGTGCGCTCGAGCCTGCTGGCGATGATCGACGCGACGCTCGCGGATCCGGGCCGGGCAAGGAATCTGACCGCGTATTACGAGTCGACGACGCATGACCAGATCATCGAAGAGGATCGCCGTGCATTCCGGGCAATCATCGACGGCATCGGCGCGGCAGACCGCCTGAGTGATGCGCAGAAAGACGAAGTCGTGCAGCGGTTCGCCGCGCTCCTGGGGCAGATCTACCGGCTGACGATCGATGGCCTGTCCGGCAATCTCAAATCCGCGGAGCAGCAGGCGAGGTTCAACAGGATCTTCAAGCTGATCTAGGATCGGACTACGAGCCGGAGCCGATCAGCGTCTCCAGCCGGTCCATGATGCGGAACCATTCCTCCTTTTCGATCTCCTGCTCGGGACGCGTGAGCTGCCGGATGCGATTCTCGATGCGCGCGCGTGCCGCCGCGCCGAACTTTTTCCACAGGAGACCCGCTTCCAGCAACTCCGTGCCGCGGCAAAAACCGACATCGAAAATCCAGAAACCATGGCCGGAGTCCTGCTGCCTGTTCATGCCGCAGCGTGCTGATGGCGGGTCGCCGCGCCAGAACAGCCGAAACAGGTCGTAGATCGCGCCCTCGTTGGCGGCAAAGTAACTGTGCCCGAGGAGATCGGCCTCGACGCCCGACATGTCGATCGTATCGACGCCCGGCAGCGTGACGATGGTCGCGCCGGCGAGCCCCGCCCGCGGTGCGCCGTGCAACACCTTCGACGACTTCAGGGCGACATCGTTTTCCGATGCGTACAGCGTCGTGCGCCGGGCCACGTGGCCGATCATGCTCATGACTTCGATGAAGTAATCGCGGTCGACGTCCGGCGCGGTGAACACCACCTGGTCGAATGCCGCGCGTGAATTCTCGATGCCGTGCATGAGCACATAGGTTTGCAGCGCTTCGATGAGCGCCCTGTTGCCCATGCTGTGGGCGATGAGGTGTATGCGTGCCGCGTTCGTCCTGTCGATGACCTTGTCCAGCATCCTCGCCAGCACACGTCCGCTCGGACGTACGACAGCTTCATCTACCGTGTAGGCGGCTGTGGAGGCCTGCGATGGCCAGCTGAAGATCATCGGAGTGCCGTCGAAATCGAGGTCGTAGGCGAGTTGTGCAGCGCGCCTTGCGGCATCCGCAAACGATGTGCTGTAGCCGTGTATGAATACAAAGACGTCATTGCTCGGCGATTCATCGATGTATGCGCCGAGTTGCGAGTAATAGTCGTCCTCGGCGAGCGCTTTCAGTGCCAGCAACAACACGTATCTCTTTTTCCTGGCCTCTTCCCCGAGAACGTATGAATAGACGGAAAAGCGGGACTCGGTTTCGAGTTGTCCGTATTTGTGGGTCTCCGGGATGCTGACGTCGACGTAACCGAGCTCCAGTTCACCGCGTTCCCCGCCGTAGTAGCGGGGTGCTTTGGTCTCGCCTGTCGGCGCGCGATTGGTGCCGTAGAAAACGCGGACGGTGGCATAGCCGTCCTTCAGCGCATAGCGGCGCGACTCGTCGTCGTCCATCAGGCCGAAATCACGGCTCGCCTGTGAGACCCGCTCGATCTCGGCCAGCGCCTCGGCTGCCCGGGCGGCCTGCCCGCTGTCCTCCAGAAATCGATGCAGGCGGCGGAGCGTCGCGATCGCATACTCGTGACCGCTGCCGTAAACCGTCTGCTCTATCCGCAGCACCCGCCGAAGGCTCGTCTCGGCGGCCGCGAGATTCCCCTGCCTCGTATAGATGTCGAAAAGCGATTCGAGCAAACCGACGAGATCCGGATGGTCGTTGCCAAGCAGGGCTTCCCTGATCGACAACGCCGCAGTGAGATTCTGCACCGCTTGATCGAGCTGTCCGTTCAATGCCTGCGTTTCGCCGAGACGTATCAGTGCGTCGACGTACTCGGGCGTCTGTGTACCGAATTCCTGCTGCGTCGCGAGCAATGATTGTTGCGCGAATGCCGTCGCTGCATCCAGATCATTTCGCGACCGCGCGTCTTCGTAGCGCTGATACGGCCCGATCAGCGCATCGGTCTGCGCCAAGGCTACGCCCGTGCAAAAATACAAAACACAAATGAGCGTGACACGAACGGCGAGTATTCCACGGCGGGGAAACATGGCGTCCGCTGTCAGTTGGGCGGGTGATTGATATGAAAGCGCCCGGCGCCCAGGATCGCGCCGTTCGCCCAGTAGCTGGTGACGGCAATGTGCGAGGCATCGACGATCGTGCCCTCGCCATAGCCGATCTGCTGCCCTATCGAATCGAAAATACCGTAAGTGACCGCGAAGCCCTGGGATTGTCCGCGCAGCATTACCTGCCCGGACCCCGGCAGGAAAGCGCTCGCCGCGAAATTCCCGCCGTCTATGGAAACCTGCCACTGGTTGTACTGGTCGTCGTACCAGATCGCGGTTTGCCCGGCGCCCGGTGTCGGCATGCTGCCATAGACCGGCATGGCGTTGCCCGGCTGGCCGGACAGCGTGGCATCCGGCGGCAATCCGGCGAACGCGTCGCCGTCCGATGCCCGGTCGTCATCCATGTCGGCGTACTCGTCCATGCAATCGATGAACGCCTGCGCATCACCCCCGGCGAACTGCCTGCAGAGTTCGGTCGCGGTCGTGTCGACACCGGCAGCGCCGCCCGCCATTCGCGTTTCGGTGTCCATGCTTGCTCCCGATCCGCCCGTCTTTTGATTGCCGCCGGAGGGTGGCCCGGCCTCGGTCTTCTTGCTGAATCGATCCTTGCGGATCCTGGCGAGGTCGGCGTACTGGCCATCCGGGAACCGCTGCAGGTAGATATCGAATTCGGCAGGATCCGTCGAGTTCTCGATCGAGGTCCAGAAGCGCGTGTCCGCCGTAGCGGCGGATGGCCGCGCCTCCGGCTGCGCAGCGGGCGGCAACGGATCCGGTATCGACGCCACGCTGCCGGCCTGCTGTGACGCAGGATTGAATGAAAACGGGTCGCGCATGGAACTCGCCGACCACGGCGTCTGTGGCTCCTGGCCGAGTCTTGCCGTCTTTTGTTCGACCTTGTTGCGCACGTTGATCATCATCACGTCGATGGTGATCCCCGGCGTGGCCACTTCCGAGGCCAGCGCCTCGGCAAACGGGCTGTAATTGCCGTCACCGTCGTAAGCAACGGCGCCGGGCGCGGTCGAGTAGGCAATGTAGCTGCCACGAGGCGCCTTCATTTCGCTCATCCCGCGCGAAACGGCGCGCGTACCCGAGAGTGAAAAACCGCGGAACGGGCTGTTCCTGCACGCATCGAGAATCATGATGTCGGTGGCGTTGCGAGCGCTTTCCATCAAACTCAGAATCTTGTTCGCAGAAATCGTCTCGTATTCGATATCGGCGCCATGCGTGATCTCGACGCCGACCGGCAACAGCCAGTTCTGGCCGTCGTACGACACACCGTGTCCGGCGTAATAGAAGACGCCCACGGTGTTCTCGCCGGCGTCGTCGAGTTTCCTGGCGAAATCCTTGGCGGCGCGATCCATCGTGCGGCGATCGGCGTCTTTCAGCAAGGTGACGTCGAAGCCAACTCTGCGCAACGCATCGGCGATGAGCTCGACATCGTTTGGCGGGTTCGGCAACGGGTCCACGTTGGAATATTTTCCGTTGCCGATCACGAGCGCGTAGCGATCCTGCGCCGCCGAAAGCATCGGCAGCATCACGAATGCGATGAGGGCAATCTTCGGGATCCGGAATCGCATGGACCAAGTCCCTTGTCGTTCTTATTGTCCCGGCTCCGGCCGGGAATCTCATATTCTAGCGTATCTCCGCGGCGCCCGGCTCACATGCCCGAATACCAGAATGTCGGCTTGCCGGTGCTCAAGTTCCGGCCGCTGAACATGGCCCCTGAAGCGCCCGAGGATACGGTACCCCTGCCTGACTGGGTCACGCTTTGTTGCAGCTGCTGCGCGGCAGCGGTCAGGTTGACCAGGAAGCCGCCGCCTTCCACGCCCAGGTTGCCGTAAGCGTCGAGCCAGTAGCGGCCGGGAATGGCCGTGCCGAACATGGCGACGAGCGCCTGGCGATCGACGGGATGTAACTCGCGGCCATTGATGAAAATTCCCGTACCGCCTCCGGAGATGTCGGCCGGCATCGGCCCCGGCAGTGGCAACGAGGGCAGGATGAAGCCGATCGTCGGACCGCCTTCGATGCCCCAGGCGCCGCACTTGCCGTCGTACCAGAAGCGGCCGTCGATCAGCCGGGTCTGGTATTGCTGCTCGAAGCGCGCGACCTCGTGCCGTGTCAGCGCCTCACCGTTGACGTATACGTTCGAGGCCGGGTCGTCGCCCCCCGGATGCTGCATCGTCACCGCGCCATCCTGCGGCGCCGAAGCCGCGCTGCTGCGGGTGAACGCCATGTACTGGGCCATCGCGATGGCGGGATTGCCGTAGGCATCCATCGGGTAGATCTGCATGTCGAGCCGCTCACCGGTCTCGTCCATCTGGCCGATGAAACCCAGATCCGGCGGGTAGTCGGCCTTGATCGTTCCACGGAGCTGCCCGGCTGCTGTCTGTCCCCGCAGGCGAAGACTTGTTACGCCATCCGACATTGTCCCAGTTACC
>JBFHXJ010000051.1:0-27812 GCA_041598995.1 Woeseiaceae bacterium
CGCCGTTTTTCTGAAAGTCGGGACTCGATATGTCCCGGCAAAAACGGCGCTTCAACCCCGATTTTTAAAACTGCGGGGCGACCCCGGTTTTCAGTCGAGGTTCATGGCGACGGCCGCGAGCGGCTCGTCTGGCGCCTCGAGATTCTCGTAGCCGACCGTAATTTCCGCGCCGATGGCATCGAAGCTGAGCAGCGAAGTGCTTCCCGGCAGGCTTCCCGGCGAGCTGGCGCAGGCACACTGAATCACTGCTAAAATAATGATAATAAACAACTTTTTCATGACGCCTCCCTGGTCTACAATCGCGAAATATGGCTATTTGGTCCGTCTTCCCCATTAAAACGCGCTTGGGCCCAGACGGTTGACAGGTCGAACTGCGAACTTGCCCACAATGCAGCCCTTGGGCCCGATGTATGATGCGGCACGAACGACTAACTCTGAGCAGGGCGTCGGAATTGCGCGCCCGAACGGCCATTTATGAAGACAACGCGCCGCAGTATCTCTTTGTACGGACTGGTCTTTTTGGCCGCGTGCGGCAAGGAACCGCCGCCGGTCTCGGTGGCCGAGTTTATGGAAAATCCGCGCTTGCTGGAGGCGACCATGATCCGTTGCGGGCAGAACCGTGCGGAGCTGAAGTATGAGCCTGAGTGCATTCATGCCAGGGATGCGGTGAACCGGCTCGAGGCCCGCGAGAAAAAAGTACGGCGCGAAGAGCTCGAGGCGATGTCGGAGCGCAAGCGACAGGCCTTGCGCCGCACGCAGCAGGCGGCGGCCGAAGCCAGGCGCCGGGCGCTGGAGGAGGCGCGCGAGAAAGAACAGGCTGAATACATGGGTATTCCGGAGGATCAGGCGGCGAGCGATCTCGGCAGCGAGAGCATCGTCGTCGATCCGCCTGCGGTTGCCTCGGGCAATGCGCCGGCTGCCGAAATATCGCCGCCGGATCCCGAGGATGGCGCCGACGCAGGGCAGGCGGCCGATTCGGCCGACGGCGCCGGCAGCGACCTGAACGCGATCCGGGAAGAGTTGAAACGACGCCAGGGCGAGCCACAGTAGCGCCGCCCCGATCGCAAGCTCTCGGGTTCAGCTCTGCGGCATCGTTTGTACGTGCAGATCGAGCTGCGGGAACGGAATCTTTATTTTTTCCTTTGCAAACGCTTTATAGACCGCGCAGTTGAGTTCGTGCGTCATCCTGCCGCGATCCACGGGCTGATCGATCCAGCACAGGAGCTCAAAGTCTAGGCTCGATTGTCCGAATTGTCGAAAACGCACGCGCGCCTCGGGCGATTTGCAGATTTCCTGATGCTCGTTTGCGACATTTAGCAAGGTGTCCATAACCTTGTCGATATCACTGCCGTATGCGACGCCGACCGCGATTCGGATCCTGTGAGTGGTCGACGGACCACCCGCTTCATTGATTATTTTCGAATTTCCGATGATGCCGTTCGGTATCGTTATCTCGACATCGTCCCTGGTCAGTATGCGAGTGCTTCGCAATCCGATATGCGTGACCATGCCACGCTCCCCGGTATCCAGAATGATGAAGTCGCCGACTTTATACGGCGCATCGGCGACGATCGAAACGCCGGCAAAAAGATTGGATAGCGTGTCCTTGGCGGCGAAACTCAGGGCGATGCCGACGATGCCGGCAGATGCGATCCATGCCGTGACGTTGATGTTCCATGCGAGGAACAGGAAATAAAGCGCCAGCGCCAGGAGAACGACTTTGCCCGCGGTATCGAGGAGCGACATGATGCTGGCATGCACGCGTTTCTCGGCCGGACGGCGGCGCAGCGCGTTCAGCAGCAGGAGCAACGCGCCGTTCAGGAAGTTGTACCAGACGACGATTGCGATCGTTCTCAGGATACCGAGCGTCACGTACTGTGGAGATTCCGCCAGTTCCAGCCTGCGTGCAGCGAGCGCGAGTCCGGTTAGTACGAATGTGACGAAGACCGGTCTTTTCAAAAGTGCGACCATCTTGTCGTCGAATTCGCTCGTGGACCGGCTGACCAGTTTCACGATGACGCGTGAGATCAGCAGTTCGGCCAATTTGCCGAAGACAATGAACATGGCCGCAATGGCAGCGGCCTGCAGATAGACGTTTGGGCCCAGGAATTCGACCCAGGACTGGACTTTTAACAGCAATTCCTGCAACGGAAGATTTTCGAGCGCTTCGAGAATTTACTACTGCGGTATGCCGGGATCCTCTGTACCTCTTTCATCTGGATCCGGCATACCGTAAGTTTTCACGTTCGGTTGCGATTCACCGCTGCTCGTGACCGATGCCACCTCGCCGTTTACGCTCGGCAGTAATGGCAGCCGACGCGTCTGTGCAGTCAACACCTGGACGAAATGGTTCGCAACCTGCGGCGCTGAATTACCCGAACTCGCAAATATCTGTTCCGGCGTTATCCTGGACGAGCCGTAAAAGGCTGCATTTGCGGCGCGATCCATCGATACGCCGGCGCCCTCCAGGGCTATGCCGGCAAACAGACCGCGGCTTCGCGAATAGGAATAGACTTCCGACTTGAACGTGATATCGGTACTCACTCCGGTATGGCGACCCACCGGGCCGGCCGCAATCGATGCATCCGCACCGAGCGTCAGTTTACCGCTCGCAATGCCATCGACACCCTTGCGCGTCTTGAATACCAGGATGATATCCGTGGATTGCGCACCGATCTGAAATCCGAAACTGCCACCGGTCAGCGCGATGAACGCCGGGTTGCTCCAGGATCCGTCATCGCGCCTGACGACGAGTATTCCCTTGCCACGGCGCGCCCCGAGCCCGAATCCGATCTTGATCACGTGCGGCACCACCGCGACCGCATAGGCACGTGACAACAATGCCGGGGGTATCGATTGCTCGGGAATCCTGAGCAATTGATCGATGACATCCGTGGCGTCTGCCACGCGTTTCTCTTCTTTTGTCGCGGCAATCGCGGGCAGGGCGATAATCGTCGTGACGAGAATGGTTAGTGTGAATCGGCGTATGCGCATGGTTCGGGTCCAGAAATCAACATGCAGAAGATCGCTCGGGGCATCTTCCGGAATAATCGCTTACCGCCTGGCGAGTCAGATCCCCCGGCGCCAGAGACACCATCATACGCCTTTTGGCGCGAACTCTCATCGCGTTTATTTCACTGCGAGGGGCGGCAGGGGACAGTCGAGGCTGGCGCATATTGCGCGAAGTATCTCCGCCTCGCCGAGGCTGAGCTTGCCGTCGTGGCTTATCGTGTTACTGACTGCCCGGAGCAGGCTCTTGCGGCCCGCGGAGTTGATGCGGCGCAGTATATCCAGGCTCTGGCCGAGCACCGCAACCGTCTGCTCGCCAGCGTGTGGCGCCTTTTGCCCCTTCGCCCACGCGCCGAACGCCGAAATCCCGGCCTGGTAGGCATGATCGCGATCCCGGTCATTGTCGTTCCCCTGATCCGCAACGATGCGAATCAGGTCGAGCGCGGCCCGCCTGGCTGCGCCGCGTGCCACGCGGTTGCCGGGCTCGCCGGCGACCGGGTCGACCGCCTGGTTCAGGTGGCTCGCCAGCACCCGGTAGATGCAAAATTCGCGAAGGCTCAAATGTCCGTCTATCTCGATCAGGCGCCGCAAGAGATCGAGCAGGTACTCCATCTGCGCGCGCGGCCTCTGCTTTAGCATCGGAAACGCGATTTCCAGGAGCGGCAGGTGGAACTGCGGGCCCAGCTTGCTGATTTCGGTGAAGTAGATCTTGACCAATGCCGCCCGCTCGGCACCGAGTTGCTCTTCGATGAAGGTGAACTGGCGCTCGGGGTGCCGCGCATCAATGGCCAGCGCGAGCGCCAGCAGGTATGCCTCGTTTGGCGAGTGGGCCGCGTCGTACAGAACCTCTGGAATCGCGGCTCTCAGCTGCCGCGCGTAAGCGACGTGTTCCGGCGCAGGCTGTCCCACGGCCGCGAGGATGTCGCCGATCACGGGCGCGGCCGCCGGCGCGTCGGCGGGCGCGAATCCCGCCGCCCGCTCGGGCTCGGCGACGTGTATGCGCCGGCGCGGGTCGACCGCCGGATAGTCACTCTCGCGGAATCCCGGGTCGAGGGCGCGAATGCGCTCGACGAGCGGAGGGTGGGTCGCGAACAGCTCGCTCAGCCTGGCGATTCCGCCGGCAAAGAGCATGTGACTGATTTCCTCGGGGTCGACACTCTTTATATAGGAATGCTGGGAATAGCCGCCGATTTTCTTCAGTGCGTTCGCAATACCGTCGGTCTGGCGCGTGAATTGTACGGCGGAGGCGTCGGCCAGGAATTCCCGCTGTCTCGACACGGCCGCCTTGACGAGTCTCGCGAAAAATACGCCGATCCAGCCCAGGACGAAGAGCCCCAGGCCAATGAACACGATGCCTCCGCCGCCCCGCTTGCGACTGGACACGATGCTCGAGTGACGGCTGCCGCGCAGGATCATGCGACCGATCAAACCGATGACCATGATGCCGAACAAAACACCCATCAGACGGATATTGAGCCGCATGTCGCCGTTCAGGACATGGCTGAATTCATGTGCAATGACGCCCTGCAACTCGTCCCGCTCCAGCAATTCGAGCGTGCCCCGCGTCACCGCGATCGCGGCATCGCCCGGCGTGTAGCCGGCGGCAAACGCATTGATGCCGCTTTCCTGCTCCAGTACATAGATTTCGGGAACGGGTACACCGGAGGCGATCGCCATTTCCTCAACGACATTGGAGAGCCTGCGGCGCAGCGGCTCGCGAACGTCCGGCGTGACCTGCGTGCCGCCCATATCCTGTGCGACGCGTCCGCCGCCCGCCGAAAGCAGCGCCGTCTTGTAAATAGTCGCTCCGAGGATAAACAGGGTCGTGACCGCGGCCGTAACGCCGAGAATCGCGGGATTCGCCGGATTGTCATTGAGGCCCGCGGCATTGAGACCGACGCCGACGACCAGAGTGACGCCACAAACGATCAGGAGCGTCGCGACGAGATACGCGAAGACCAGCCAACGGGTCGAGCGCCGTGCCTTGTCCTGTGCATCGAAGAATTTCATGAAGTTTCGCCGATACGCCCGTCACCCCGGGACGTGTTCGAGCGCGATTCAGGCGAAACTGACGTCGGGAACTTCCCGTTTCTCGTCGGACTCTATTTCCAGGAAGCTGGCGAGTTCGAAGTTGAACATGCCGGCGATGATATTGTTGGGAAAATTCTCGGCCTTGTTGTTATAGGTGAGAACGGCATCATTGAATGCCTGACGCGAGAATGCGACTTTATTTTCCGTACTGGTAAGCTCTTCCTGAAGCTGCATCATGTTTTGATTCGCTTTGAGATCAGGATAAGCTTCCGACAGGGCAAATAAGCGGCTCAAGGCTGCACCGAGCGCGCCTTCGGATGCGCCGAGTTCCTTGATCGCGGCGGCGTTTGACGGATCCAGCTTGGCAGCATCGAGACTCGAGACTGCGGCATTGCGGGCGTCGATGACGGCTTCGAGCGTTTCGCGCTCGTGTTTCATATAGCCTTTTACCGCTTCGACCAGGTTCGGGATCAGGTCATAACGCCGCGTGAGCTGCACGTCGATCTGCGCGAACGCATTTTTGACGCGGTTTCTAAGATTGACCAGGCTGTTATAGATGCCGATTGCAAACAGGGCGATAGCTGCAATCACCGCGAGGAATATTATCAATGACATCACATGAACCCCTTCGGTGTGTATGTGGCGACAAGGATAAACCCTGCCTATCTTCAAGACTAGTTCTGGTTCTGCTTGCATTCTTAACTATTTCAAGACCTTGCCTTGGCGGCTGGTACGGCGGTTCGGAAGCGCATATGGGTACGGAGGTGTCCGTTTACCTGTGGCACGACGATGAAGTGACTGGTCAGGAAGCCGTCAACGCGCTGTTTCGCGAGGTAGCGCGCATCGACAAACTCATGAGCACCTACATTGCGGACAGCAAGATGTCCGAGATCAATCGTGAGGCGGCTCAGCGACCGGTCGAAGCGGGCGACGAATTGCTCGCGCTGATTGTCCGTTCGCTCGATATCTCGGTGCTCACTCGGGGTGCGTTCGACATCACCTTCGAGAGCATTGGCCAGCATTACGATTTCAGGGAACGGCGGCGGCCAGACCAGGTGACGATCTCGGCTGAGCTGCCGCGACTGAATTACCGGCTCGTCGAAGTGAATCGCGTAGAGGGCACGATTCGCTTCCTCGCCGAGGGCGTCCGTATCAACCTCGGCGGAATCGCCAAGGGCTATACGGTCGAACGCGGCATCGAAATACTCAGGCGGTACGGCGTCGCACATGCCCGCGTTACCGCCGGCGGCGACACAAGGCTTTTGGGCGATCGCCACGGAGAGCCGTGGATGGTCGGCGTGCAGGATCCGCGGGATACCGAAAGAGTCGCCGTCACAATCCCTTTGGAGAACGAGGCGATATCCACTTCCGGGGATTACGAGCGTTTCTTCATCGAGGACGGCGAGCGCTACCACCACATCATCGAGCCGTCCACGGGGCAGCCTGCGGGCGTGGTGCGTTCGGTGACCATCATCGGGCCTGATGCGGTCCTGACCGACGCCTTGTCAACGTCCGTGTTCGTCATGGGCGTCGACCAGGGGCTGCGGCTGATTGCCACGCTCCCGGACTATGAGGGCATCGTCATCGATCGGGACGGCAAGATGTTCTATTCGGACGGTCTCAGGCCCCCGGAATAACGCATCGCGGCTGAAGCCCAGTCCGCCCGCAATTTACTAAATGGACATCTGGCTGGTGCGGACTGACATTTATTGCGCTAAAGATCAATCTGCACCGACCTGAATAGCCACATTACAAGAGAGCGGGCAAATTGGGCTTCAGCCGCGATCCCATTGCCCGGAGATTTAACCTAATCCAGGGCCGCCACCCGCTGTCACTCAGCACTGGCGCCGATTGCCGACACCCGCTGCGGCGCACCGGACCGGTCATCTGTGACCATCATCACTCCCCTTGGGTCTGGTGCCTGTCAGTATTCGAAGCTCGAGTCAGGCGTCAATCGTCACCTTTGGGCAGTGGCGAAGACCAGGTCGTCTTGGGTCCATGGCCGTCAATCAGCTGCTCAATTGCGTCGGCGCCAGGCCATCGCGTGCAAGAAGGGAAAGACGTGCGCCCTCGCGGGCGTCGTGTCGTGATCAAAGGAACGGGAACATGAATGTACTAAGAACCACTTTGCTCGGAGCAATTCTTGTGGTCGTCGCTGCAGCGAGCCTCGCTGCCTCGAGCCTCGAAGGTCAGGTCGCGCCCGATTTCGTGCTGAAGAGCGCCACCGGGGAAAACCTGAGGCTGAGTGAATATCGCGGTGACGTCGTGCTCATCAATTTCTGGGCAACCTGGTGCGGCCCCTGTCGCCAGGAAATGCCGTTGCTCGATGATTTGTACGGACGATACCAGAGGGTCGGCTTCAGTCTCCTGGGCGTAAACATCGACGATGACTCGCGGCGCGCCATGCAGATGGTCGAGGAACTCGGCGTCAGTTTTCCGGTGCTGTTTGATGAAAGAAAGGAAGTCAGCAAGTTGTACAAGGTCGAAGCGATGCCCGTAACGGTTCTCGTCGACCGTCAGGGCAAGGTGCGGCACGTCCATCATGGCTACAAGCCGGGATACGAGGAAAAGTATCTGACCGAGATTCGATCGCTGCTCAGAGAGTGAAACGGATCCACGTGACAGGAGTTCAGAAGGTGTCGACAAATCGCTTGATCGTGTATGCGTTGGGGTCACTACTGTTGGCGTGCGCTGCATTAGCCCAGAATCTCGACGTGTCCGATGCGGCGCTTGATCAGGCACAACTAATGGAAGGCGATCAGGCGCAGGCTCGCGCCGATTTCCGCAGTCTCGACCAGGATGTGCAGGCACTGAAAGACGAGGTGCTCGATCTCAATCGTGACCTGTTTCTGCTGGAAGAAGAACTCCTTTTCCCCGCGAACTCCCAGGTCGCGTTTTTCATCTCCATGGATGTCGGCGAATACTTTTCGCTCGATTCCGTCAACCTGAAGATCGACGGTAAGGAGGTCTCCAATTACCTGTACACCGAGCGCGAGGTCGGCGCCCTGCATCGCGGCGGCGTGCACCGTCTGCACATGGAGAATCTGAAAACCGGTGATCACGAACTGGTCGCCGTATTCACCGGCAAAGGGCCGAGCAGTCGCGACTATCGTCGCGGTGCCACGATGAATTTCGAAAAAGGCATTGGCGCCAAGTACGTAGAGCTCAAGATTACTGACCGCGTCCCTAAACAGCAGCCCGAGTTCGTCATCAAGGAATGGGAGTGATCCTTGATTTTGCAGAGGCTCCTTGCGGTAGCGCTATGCGTCGTTCTGGCGGTTGCAGCGACACGGGTTTCCGCGGCGGAAGCCGGAGCTGGCCCGGTCGTGGTCGAGGACGCACACTTCGGCGAAGTGCTTTTCTACTTCTATCAGGAAGATTATTTTCCGGCCATCGTTCGCCTGCTTGCGGCAACTAAGAAGACAAGACTCGAAAATCACCTCGACGAATCGGAACTGCTCTTAGGAGGCCTTTATCTCTCCTATGGCCACCACCTGAAGGCCGCAGAAATATTCGAAAGACTACTCGCCGGCAATGTTGCTGATGAGGTTCGCGACCGCACCTGGTTCTTCCTCGCCAAGATCTGGCACCAGCGAGGCTATCTCGGTGAGGCACAACAGGCGCTCAATCGTATCGAAGCGGAGATGCCTGAGCCGTTCGAGGCGGAACGGCACATGCTCCAGGCCCAACTCTATATCGACAACGCACAGTACGACGAGGCGATCGCACTCCTCGGCCGCTGGCGTGGCCGTGACGCCTGGAGTGACTATGCCAAATTCAATCTCGGCGTCGCGATGGTGCGCAGCGGCCGGGTAAGCGACGCGGCCGACATCCTGGAAAAACTCGGCAGGCTCGACCCGGCGAATGAGGAACTGAGCTCGCTGCGCGACCGGGCGAATCTCGCATTGGGTTACGCCTACCTGCAGGGCGGCGAACCGCGGGCGGCAAAGGCACCGTTGCAGCGGGTACGCCTGAATGGTCCATTTTCCAACAAGGCATTGCTGGGCGTCGGCTGGGCCGACGCCGAGACCGAAAACTTCCGCAAAGCGCTCGTACCGTGGATGGAGCTAAGGGGCCGTGACCTGCTCGATCCCGCCGTCCAGGAAGCTATGCTTGCCGTTCCGTACGCAATGGCCAAGCTGGAATCGATAAGCCAGGCAGCCGACTACTACCTGAACGCCGTCGAAGCGTTCTACGAGGAAGCGGGCAGGATCGACGAGGCAATTCACCGCCTGGAAAACGGTAAATTGCTGGTCGAGTTCCTCGCCCAGGATCCGCTGTTGTCGACCGGCTGGTACTGGAAGCTCGAGTCGCTGCCGAACGCACCCGAGTCCCGGTTCCTGTATCGCCTGATGGCGACGCATCGATTCCAGGAAGGCCTCAAGAATTATCGCGATCTGACATTTCTCTGGAAGAACCTCGACAAGTGGGAGAGGAGCATCGGCGTTTACCGGGCCATGCTCGAAACCAGAAAGAGGGCTTACGATGAGCGCCTGCCGCGCGCCAAACGAAATCTTGAGGACGCGGACGTTAGCGCATTGATCGCGCGCAAGAATGATCTCGATGCACGACTCAAGTTTATCGAGCAGCGGGGCGATTCGCTGGCACTCGCGACGCGACACGAATTCGACTTGTGGCACGAAATCGTCGCGATAGAGAAGAATCCCGCTTTGTCCGCGCAGATCCCCGAGGCCGAAGAGGTGCGCCACAAGGTGAGGCTTTTGAAAGGCGCGTTGCAGTGGAATCTCGACAAGGCATTTCGCGCACGGGCCTTCGAAATTCGCAGGAAACTCAAGCAGACCGGGGAGGCGCTCGTCGACACGACGAGGTTGCGACGACAGGTCGACGAGTCGATGCGCGATGAACCGCTCCTGTTCGCCGATTTCAACCGACGGGTCGAGTCTATATACCCGTCGATCAATGACCTCAAGGCACGGGTCGAATCGGCGATGGAGCGGCAGCGGGCCTTCATGCTCGGCGTTGCGATCGATGAGCTGCGGGCGCAGAGAAAACGTCTGGACACCTACACCGTTCAGGCCCGGTTCGCGCTGGCGGCGATCTACGACCTGGCCGCAACCTCGACCGCCGACACCGGATTCGATTCGCAATGAAGACGCGCCAGGCAATCAGGGTCTTGCTGGTGCCGTTACTGTGTCTCGCCTGGCTCGTACCGGCATACGCCGACAAGATCAAGAAGCGGGATACGATCGCGAGCCTCGAGGGCAAGCGCGTCGAGCTGCGTGCCGGCTCGACCATCATCGGCAGCACGGACAAGGCCAGGGACAATTACCGCTCGTTCCTGGATCTCGTGTCCGACGATCCGGAACTGCGTGCCGAGGCGATGCGCAGGCTCGCCGATCTCGAGCTCGAGGCGTCCGAATCGGAACAACTGGCGCGCAACATCGAAGGTCTCGAATACGGATCGCATGACAGCGCCGTCGGCCTGTTCCATCAGTTGCTCGAAGCGTATCCGGACTACCGCAGGAACGATTCTGTTCTCTACCAGCTCGCGCGTGCCTACGAAATCGCGGGCAGGACGGATGATGCCTTGCGTGTCCTGAATGAACTGGTCGCCAAATACCCGACCACCCCGCTTATCGACGAGGTTCAGTTCCGCCGGGGTGAAATGCTGTTTCTGCGAAAGGACTATGACCTGGCGGAACCGGCCTACCAGAGCATCGTGGACAGCGGTGAGGAATCGCGGTTTTACGAGCAGTCGTTGTACAAGCTCGGCTGGGCACAGTTCAAGCTCGCGAAGCACGATTCGAGCCTCACCCCGTTTTTCGACCTGCTCGATCGCAAGATGCGCGGCATCGTTCTGCGGGACGGCGAAGAGCGCCTCGAAGACTTGACCCGGGCGGAGCGCGAACTCGTCGAGGACACCTTCCGGGTTTTGAGCATCAGTTTTTCCTACATGGAAGGCGCCGAAAGCATCGACGAATTTCTCGGCGCCCGAGGTCATCCGGATTACAGCCACGTCATCTACATGAACCTGGGCGACCTGTATCTCGAAAAGGAGCGTTTTGTCGACGCCGCCGAGACCTACGAGGCATTCGTCGAGCAGGATCCCTACCACCCGAAGTCACCGCTCCTGCAGGTCGAGGTGATCGAAGCGTACAAACTCGGCGGCTTTCCCAGCCTGGTACTCAACGGCAAGAAACGTTTCGTCGAGCGTTATGGCATGGACAGCCAGTTCTGGATCAGAAATCCCCCCGAGCAGAATGTGACCGTGACCGCACACTTGAAAGACAACCTCAATGAGCTGGCGCAGTACTATCACGCAGAGGCGCAGGAGAAAGGACAGCGCGCCGACTACCAGGAAGCTGCTCGCTGGTATCGCAAGTATCTCGACTTTTTTCCGGGCGAACCCGACAGCGCGAACACCAACTTCCTGCTCGCGGAAATACTCTTTGAGAGCGAGGACTATGAATTCGCGACGGCGGAATACGAGCGCACCGCCTACACCTATCCGTTTCACGAGCGCTCGGCCGAGGCCGCCTACGCCGCCATACTTTCCTATCGCAAGCACGAGGAACGGCTGCAGGGTGAGGAAAAAATCGCCTGGCATCAGCAATACCTCGACAGCGCCCTGAAGTTCGCCGATACCTACCCGCAACATCCCGAATCCGGCGCCGTCCTGACAACCGTCTCCGAGGACCTGTTTGCGCAGAACCAGTTCGATCTCGCGATCGCGGTTGGCGAGCTCGTGGTCAACAAGGAACCACCGGTCAGCCAGGCGCATGCGCAAACGGCCTGGACCGTGATCGCGCACTCGCAATTCGATCTGGGTAATTTCGCCGCGGCAGAACAGGCGTATTATCGCCTGCGCCCGCTTACGCCGCCGGACGATCGACAGGCACAGGAGCAGATCAAGGAGCGAATCGCGTCTTCGATTTACAAGCAGGGCGAACTCGCGCGCGACGCCGGCGAGCTCGATACGGCGGTCGCGCATTTCAGGCGGCTGGGTGACGCGGTTCCCGATTCCGATATCCGTGCGACCGCCGAGTACGATGCAGCGGCGGCGTTGATCACGATGGGCTCATGGGCGACGGCGTCGACGGTACTCGAGGATTTTCGACGCAATCATCCCGATAGCGAATATGCCGATGACGTGACGCAAAAACTCGCGGTGACCTATCTCGAATCCGGTCGCAAGGCCGATGCGGCCGGTGAATTCGTGCGCATCGCCAATACGCCGTCCTCAAACGAGGCGGTGCGGCGCGAAGCCTTGTGGAAAGCCGCGGAGCTATACAAGGACAGCGGCGCGCAAGCGAATGAGAAGAGCGTGCTCGAGGATATCGTCGTGCGTTATCCGCAGCCGGTCTCAGAATCGATCGAAGCGCAATTCCGGCTGCTCCAGATTGCGGAGGCGGAAGGAAATACGCGGGATCGAACGCGACTGCTGCGCGACATCGTGTACGTCGACAAGGCGGCGGGCACCGCGCGTACCGACCGCACGCGCTACCTCGCGGCGAAAGCCACGCTGGAGCTGGCCGAGCCGGTCCGGCGCAGTTTCATGGCAATGAGAATCACCCAGCCGCTCGCCGAGAGCATGGAACGCAAGAAGTCCCTGATGGAAGACGTGCTGGCGGCATACGGTAACGCAGCCGATTACGGGGTCGCCGAAGTGACTACCGCGGCGACGTTTCGGCTCGGCGAGGTCTACCAGCAGTTCAGCAAGGACCTGATGGATTCCGAACGGCCAACGGATCTGGATGAAGCGGCGCTCGAACAGTACGACCTGCTGCTCGAGGAACAGATATATCCGTTCGAGGAAAAAGCCATCGAGCTGTACCAGGCAAACACGAACCGGACGGTCGACGGCATTTATGACGATTGGGTCAGGAAGAGTTTCGAGGCGCTGGCAGACCTGATGCCGGCCCGATACGCAAAAGCGGAGCGCAGCGAAGATGTGGTTACGGCACTTTACTGACGGTTGCCGGAACGGAATTCTGCCGCTCGCGCTCGCGGCGATGCTGCTTTATGGCTGCGCGACGGGAACCGGCGAGTCGAAGGGAGGCAGGCCGATCGACCGGGACGACGTGCCGTCGAAGGCGAATACCATGTATAGCCAGGCCGTCGCATCGATGGCTGCCGGCGACACCATCGATGCCGAGCTCAGATTTCACGAATTCCTGCAGAACTTCCCCGGCTACCCGGGCGCGCACATCAACCTGGCCATCATCCAGGCTGGCCGCGGTGACGACGCCGCGGCGGAAGCGAGCCTGAATACAGCATTGAGCCTGGACCCGGAGCACCCGGTCGCGCTGAACCAGCTCGGCATGCTGCAGCGCAGGCAAGGCAGGTTTCTCGAGGCCGAGGCCGCTTATTTGAAGGCCGTCACAGCGAGCCCGGACTACGCCTTGGCACACTACAACCTGGGCGTCCTCAATGATCTGTACCTGCAGCGCCTCGATGCGGCATTACTGCATTACGAGCGTTTTCAGGAGGTGGCAGGCAAGGACGAGCAGGTAGGCAAATGGATCGTGGATCTCAAGCGGCGCATCGAGGCCGCCCAGAGGACCGCAAACGTGACGGAGTAACGGGTATGCACAAGACACTCGCCTATTTGATGTTGCTGCTGTCCGTTGCCGGATCTGAGGTCGCCGCACAGGCGGCCGATGACGAGACCTTGGAGGACGAAGCCCGGGAAATCGCGGCAGCCGCTGCCGAAGAAGAAGCGACCAGCGCGGAAAGAGAGGCATTGGAGCCCGCCGTGCCGACCCTGGCACGGGACGTACGGCGCAGAACCAATTCCCGCGGTGTCATGGACGAGATCGAACTGGCGCGCACCGAAATCACCGGCAACCAGGAATTGCCGAAGGTGATGTACATCGTCCCGTGGCAAAAATCCGATCCCGGCGACCTCACCGGCAAACCCGTCAACACGCTGCTGGACGAGGTGCTTGCGCCGATCGACAGATCTGAATTTATCCGGCAGGTCGAGTATTACGGCGAACTGTACGGCGAGGATGAAGAGTAACCGTTCGCTAACGGTTTGATTTGAGAGAGGAGAGATCAAAATGGACGTTTTAGGCGCCATCGTGCGTTTCTTTCAACAGGGCGGCGTATTCATGTACCCGATCCTGATCGTGTTCGCGCTCGGACTGGCAATTGCCGTCGAGCGCTGGACTTACCTCACCGTGTCGGGTGCGAGCAACCGCGCGCTGTGGAAAAAAATCGTGCCGTTCCTGAAGGCGGGCAACTTCCAGGAGGCAGCGGCAATGACCGGCAAGTCGAAAGCCGCCATCGGTTCGATCCTGACTTACGGCCTGTATCGCATCAAGTCAGCACGGCGTCGTGACGATGTCGAAAAGGCGATGGAGGAGAGCCTCATGGAAGTGCTGCCGCGTCTCGAAAAGCGCACGCACTACCTGGCGACGCTCGCCAATATCGCGACCTTGCTCGGCCTCCTGGGCACGATCATCGGCCTCATACGCGCATTTACGGCCGTATCCAACGCCAACCCGGCGGACAAGGCCGATCTGCTCTCGGCGAGCATATCCGTCGCGATGAATACGACCGCCTTCGGGCTCATGGTCGCGATTCCCTTGCTGCTGATTCACGCGCTCTTGCAGACCAAGACCAATATGATCGTCGATAGTCTGGAAATGGCGAGCGTCAAATTTCTGAACGCAGTCACCGAGCGACAGCTGAAGCCGGTTGCCGGAGTCTGACGATGCTCAAGGGCCGCAGAGGCAGCCGTCGTAACCGGGAGACGGCTGAACTCAACATCACGGCATTCATGAACCTGATGGTTATTCTGGTTCCGTTTCTGCTGATTACAGCGGTGTTCTCGCGGCTGGCGGTTCTCGAACTGAACCTGCCAGGCTCCTCTACCGAGCCCGCGGATCCGCAGGAACTGGTATTTCAGCTGGAAGTCATCGTCAGGGAAGGGCGCATCGAAGTCGGTGACCGCAACATCGGCGCACTGGGCATCTATCCCAAGACCGACGAGGGCTACGACTTCGATGCCCTGAGCGCGAAGTTAATCGAGATCAAGAAGCGCTACCCGCAAAAGACCGACGCCGCGATCCTGCTCGAGTCCGATATCGCGTACGACACGCTCGTGCAGGTGATGGACCGCGTACGCGTCGAGGAACGCATCGAGGGCGAGCGAGTCGTGCGCGACGATCTCTTCCCCGACATTTCGATCGGCGACGCGCCGATAGCCGACGGAGCCTGACCAATGCAGAAATCGAGCCGCGCCAAGCGCATGGAAAAGATGCACAAGCGGCACAAGGCCGGTGGATCGCTGAATCTCGTTTCGCTGATGGACATCTTCACGATCCTGGTGTTCTTCCTGCTCGTCAACTCCTCCGACGTGGAAGTCCTGCCCAACGCCAAGGATATACAGCTGCCCGAATCGATCGCCGACCAAAAAGCCAAGGAGACGGTCGTCATACTGATCGGTGAAGAGAGCATCATCGTCCAGGGCAAACCGGTCGTGAAAGTCAGGGACGTCATGAGGCGCCGGGGAAACGACATCCCGGAACTGCGCCAGGCGCTTCTCGCACAGAACGACAGAGTGCTGCGCCGGGAGGCACAGGACGATATCGCCGGCCGTGAAGTGACAATCATGGGCGATCGGGACATTCCCTATCGCTTGCTGAAGAAAGTCATGGCGACCTGCACCGAATCCGAATACGGGCAGATTTCGCTCGCCGTGTTGCAGAAGAGCTCAGAAAAGCTCGACGAAGTCGACGGTTTGAGCGCCGCCCGCTAGGGCGCGCCACGCGGACAGGGCCGAGGAGTCACGCTTGGACATACCTTATTACAGAGAGTATCAGCTGCCGTGGACCGTCAACGCGGGCCAGGAACGGAAGTTCCGCAGGCTGCTGGCGACCATACTCGGCATCGCGTTTCTCCTGGGCGTTTTGTGGCCGTGGATTCCGACGCCCAGCGTCGATCCGAATGAGGTCGAGGAGATACCGCCGCGCATCGCCAGGCTGCTGCTCGAGCAGCGGCCGCCGCCACCGCCGCCACCGAAGCCGGAGCAGCCGGAACCCGAACCGGAGCCGGAACCCGTGAAGGAACCCGAACCGGAGAAGGTCGTGGCGGAAGAGCCGCCGCCGCGGGAGCCGGTGCCCGAGCCCGAAATCGACTACCAGCAGATCGCGCGGGAAAGGGCGCAGGCCGCCCTGCTGCCGTTCACGCAGGACCTGGCTCAGCTGGCGGACAGCAATGTGCTCGACAAGGTTGCGGAGACGCGCCCGCTGACCTCGTCGGTCAGCCGGGCCGCGCGCAACGAGCGCTCGATGATCACATCCAAGGCGGGCACCGCATCGGGTGGTATCAATACGGCCAACATGAGCCGCAACACCGGCGGTACCGGCCTCACCGGGCGCAGCACGACGACGATCGAAAGCCCGGTCGCCTCGGTCGGACAGTCGGGTGGCGGGGCGCGCCGCACCGGAACCAGCGGCAAGCCGTCGCGCAGCCGCGAGGAAATCGAGCTCGTCTTCGACCGCAACAAGGGAGCGATATTCGCGCTCTACAATCGCGCCTTGCGCCAGGACCCGACGCTCGAAGGAAAACTCGTGCTGCGCCTGACGATTGCACCGTCGGGCGAGGTGACCTTTTGCGAAATCGTTTCCAGCGAACTCAACGATCCGGAGCTCGAGCGCAAACTCGTGCAACGCGTCAAGCTGTTCCGCTTCGAATCCAAGGACGTGGAAGCGATCACGACGACCAAGCCCATCGACTTCTTTCCCGCGTAGTCAGCGGTGGGAGCGGCTTTTTTGACATGGACGTCCTTATGTCGCTGCGCACATGGACGTGCAAGCAGCGACGAAGCCGCGATTCAATCTAATAATTTGCGACGTCTGACAACACGCTTTACTTAATCGCATTCATTTGCGGCAACACTTTCGACGCGGGTCTGCCAAAACAGGTTTTTTGAACGCAGACGCTGCCTCGTAACGGCAACGCTTGGACTTGACAGACCAACATGTCGCGCATCACGGCGCGCGTCGCGCGGGTGATATGGGGAAAGAGTGCCGGTGCCGGACCCTGTGGTCGGCGAACGTGCCGCACGACATGCCCGGCCAGTGATGAGCTGACGTTGCAGACAAACAACAAGAAGTTGCGCAAAAAATCAAATTTCTCCGGGTCATAGCCGGGGTCGTTTAGAGGGATTTCTTATAAGGAGGAATCGCCGATAAGTAGGTAATGTGTCTATATATAATCAACAATTCTAAGAAGTTACGGCTATTACATCGGAGTCACTCAAAGAATTTGCAGTCGTTGAGCTGGTATCGAAATTGTTGTTAATAAACAACAAAAGCGCAATTCATTGCCGACTTGACTACAATTGCGCTACTTCGCGAGGTTTCCACTCGCCGAGTCGGTGGGTGGTGGCCGCGCGCGATACGTAACAAAACAAGCGTATTTTGTAGCGAAAAGGGGAGATTCATGTACTCAGATAACAAACTGCAGACCGCAGTTCGTCTGGCCCTTGGTGTGGGTGCAGGCGCTGCTGCTGTCGGCTATGTACCCGCTGCGCTGGCACAAGCCGGCGCCGACGAGGTCGAGGAGATCATCGTCACCGGCTCACGCATCAAGCGTGTGGCGCTCGATAGCGCGAGTCCGGTGACAGTTCTGCAGCGGGAAGACATCCTTGTATCGGGGCTCACCGATGTCGGCAACATCATTCAGAAGATGCCGTCAATGGCGGGTTCGCCGATCGGCACCACCACCAACAACGGCGGTAACGGCTCGGTTCAGATCGACCTCCGCGGCATGGGCGTCGACCGCACCCTGACCCTGGTCAACGGCCAGCGCACGGTCGATGGCGGTGACTACCAGACGATTCCGTCGACGATGATCGAACGGGTGGAGATCCTGAAGGACGGCGCATCCGCCGTTTACGGCGCCGACGCCGTCGCCGGCGTGGTGAACATCATCACGCGACGCGACTTCGAGGGCGTTGAGGTCTCCGCGCAGACGGCGGACTGGTTCGACACCGACTCGGGTGCGCAATACAGTCTCAGCCTGATCGCGGGCACCACCTTCGATCGCGGCAACTTCGTGTTCGGCGCGGAATATGTCGATCAGGAGCACGCCTACCAGTCCGACACGCCGTGGGCGCATATGCAGAATTCGTATTACCTGTATCCGCAGGGCTGCGAGAATCAGCTGACGGCCCCGTATACCGGTTCGCCGGATGGCGGCTGCATTTACTTCGGTTCGTCGCGTATCCCGCAGAGTCGCCTGACGTTCGCCAACCAGCGCTTACGGGATGCGATGGGCAATCCCCTGCCCGGGGATTATCCCGGCATCGGCACTTTCCTGATCGGTAACGCGGCGTCTCAGCCTTACGAAGTCGGCGCGATGATTCGGCACGATGGCCGCACGTACAACTATGCGCCGGTCAACTACCTGCAGACGCCGTACGAGCGCTGGAATCTATTCATGGAAGGTCGATTCGAGGTGACCGATAACATCAGGTTTACCGCCGAGCTGCGCACCAACCAGCGGTATTCCAGGCAGGAACTGGCGCCTGTGCCCTACACGCCGCCCGACCCGGCCTATAACGGCTTCTGGACCAATCCCGTCACCGGAGTTACTTATTCGTACTCTGGTATTTCAGAGGACAACTATTACCTGCGCCGGGCAATAGACGCGTACAACGTGGCTAACGGTACAGCGCTCCCCTATGCGCCGATCGTTGACATCCGCCGTCGCATGATCGAGACCGGGCGATCGTTCGAGCAGGACATCGGCCAGTCGCAGATGGTGTTTGCCTTCGATGGCACCGTCAACGAGATCGGCTGGGAGGTCTTCTATAACCGCGGCATCCGCGAGCGCGTCGACGTCGACTTCGGGCAGTTTTCGGGCGCGAGGCTGAACAATGCGCTCGGCCCCTCGGCCGACCTGAACGGTGACGGCCAGCCGGAGTGCTACGGCGACATTACCGACCCGGGCACGCTGATCCAGGGCTGTGTGCCGCTGAACATGTTCGGCGGCGGCGAGGTCGATCCGGTGACCAGCCAGCCGACGGTGACGACGTTGACCCAGGACATGATTGACTACGTATCAGCCGACCTGGCCGACATCTTCCGCACGGAGCAGGAGCTCCTGGGCGTGAGCTTCACCGGAGACGCGTTCGAGCTTCCGGCCGGCCGTCTCGGCTGGGCCGTGGGTGCCGGATACTGGGACCAGAAGTTCACCTACACGCCCGACTCCGGCAAGCAGACGGGCGCCGTGACGGGTAACGTCGGCTTCGGCACCGATGGCAGCCTGACCAATACGAACCTGTTCCTTGAGGCCCTGGCGCCGCTGTTCGACAACGGCACCCAGAACCTGATGCTGAAGGGCGGTTTGCGCTGGGATGACTACGACGCGTTCGGTGACGACACCACGTGGCAGATCGGCGTCGAGTTTCAGGCGCTCGAATCCGTGAAGCTCCGAGGCACGGCCGGAACGGTGTTCCGTGCGCCGACGATCAGCGACCTGTTCGACGGCCAGCGGGACAGTTTCCCGACTTACACCGACCCGTGCTTGGCGGCGACGTTCGCATCGAACCCGGGCTGCGCGCAAATCGCACCGCCGCAGCTCGACTCGCAGGTGCGCACGAAGGTCGGCGGCAATCCTGGTATCAGGCCGGAAACCGCCGATACGTTCACGGCCGGTGTCGTGTGGACGCCGCAATTCGCGGATCACGACGTGACGGTGACGCTCGACTACTGGGATATCGATCTTGAGAACGGTATCAGCTCGTTCGGTGTCGACTTCATCCTGACCGACTGTTACAGGGACCAGAACCCGGCATCCTGCGCATTGATTACGCGTAACACAGCTTACGAGGTCGATCTCATCCTCGACCTCAAGGCGAACGTCTCCGAGCAGGCCGCCAGGGGTATCGATACGGAAGTCCGCTGGGGCTTCGAAGGTCTCGGCGGGGCATGGGAAGCCTCGCTGCTATGGTCTCATCTCATCGAGCGGACCAAGGTACCGTTGCCGGGTGGCGTCGAGCTCGACCTCACCGGTACGCATCTCAACCGTACGGTTGAGGATGGCGGCACCTACGCCGAAGACAAGGCCAACTTCTCCTTGCGGTGGGCGAGAGGCGACTGGTCGGTCGGTTACCTGGCGGAGTACATCAGCTCCATCAAGGCCGACACGGTCTTCTTTGGATCCGATTACCGGCAGAGCGTCGATTCGCAGATGTACCATGATCTGGTCGGCAGCTATACCTGGGAAGGTCTGACGATCAGCGGTGGTATCACCAACCTGAGCGACGAGGAGCCGCCGTGGATCGACGATGCCTTCAACGGCAAGACGGACGTCGCGACGTATCGTCTGTTCGGTATCGGCTATTACCTGCGCGTGACGTACGACATGTTCTAGGATTGGAACAGCGCGTCAAAAACGAAGGGCCGCGATCTCGCGGCCCTTTTTTTTGCTGGCCGCTCAGTTAACCGTCCGGCCACAGTCGGTCCTCGTTCACGAGCTCATACAGCGCTTCCGCGCGCTCGATCAGTTCACTATCCGGGCTTGCGGAACGCGCAGCCTTGAGCTGCCAGCTCAACGAGAAATATCTGGCCGCCTCGCGCGGCGTCGCCGCGATCGCGGAAGCGGCATGATCTGTCGGGAAATCGCCGCAGATGAACCATGAGAAATTGTGTGTGTCGCCCTGCTCGCGAATCTTGCCGATCAGGACCTGGAACGGAAACGCCCAGGCCGGTTTAGCTTCGACCAGCGCGCCGTCAAACACATTCTTCTCCATCAGCTCGTGGACCGTCTCTTCGAGCCGCGCGTCGATCCAGGCTTTGAACTTTTGTTGCTGGTCTTCTGCCATGATGCCAATGGAAATCAGGACGCGCGGGCGCTGACCAGTAACGCCCACGCCAACGGCAAATCGTGGCCCGGTGCAAGGAGCGGTCCGGCCTGATCGACGGCGCATCCCTTTTTCTCGATCCTGGCGCACAGTTCGGCGAAGTCGTCGTCATCCACGGCGGCGCCGACCATAGACGCCATGCGGCTCACGTATTCCTCGAGCCGATCGTGCATGCGCTCGAGCCAGCCGAGTACCTCGTCGGGATCGTATCTCGCAATGCGTTCGTGAATCCTGCTCACGTCGCTATACAGGTGCGCGATGCTACCACCGGCGACCTGTTCCCCGTGTTGCGCCAGAATCTCTTCCATGACCTTGACGGCGGGGTTGAGCCGCTTAGCCGCCTCATCGTAGGGCGACCGATCCGCACCGCGAACGGCGTCGAACCCGGCGCGAAAGAAATCCATGGCCAGTGGAATGAAACGGCATGCCAGCATCCGGCCGACAGCATCCAGACCGGCGGCACATTCGCGGTGAATGCTGCTGTCGCGGTGATGGGCCAGGAGTGCCAGTTGCCCCTGCGGCGCCATCACGCGTAAGGCCTCGTCTATCGCATCGAGGCCGGCATACTCGAGGCCGAACTGACTGGTGATGACGTCGAATCCGGAGGAAAACGGCGGCATGCTGCGCAGGTCGCCGACCACGCCACAAACGCCGCGATGCTGTTCGCGAATGCTGGCGATCGCCGATGCGGATATGTCGACGCAGGTAATGTCCGCTGAATCAGCGCCGAGAACGTTTACGGCGTGCCTGACGACGGCGCCGTTGCCGCTGGCCAGGTCGATGATCCGTGGTTTGTCATAACGCTTCCGGACATGCGTGAAAAAATCGGTCCAGAAGCCGATGATGGCCGGGTGATCCGTGCCGGCAGCCGAGTATGCACCGACGGCATCCGTATCTTGCCAATAGGCGTCCCAGCTTTGTGCTTCTCGTGACAAATCGGCATCGATGTCGGTATTCATCCCGTTGGCCGGCTGGCCGAACAAGCGGATTAGTATAACAGTGCCAATTCAAACATAATATTCACGCCGTGACAGACGCCGTCTCACAAATTTCCACGACCGCCAGGCGCGCCGTGCAGGCCCAGGACTGGGCATCCGTAGCAGCATGCGCCCAGGAAATTCTGCGTCGTGACAGGGACAGTGCCGAAGGGCACTTCCTTAAGGGACTGGTTGACCGCATACAACAACGACCGCGACTCGCTATCGGGGCGTTCAAGCGCGTGCTGGAGCTGGACCCCGACCGTTACGACGCCGCTATCGAGCTGGCAAATCAGTACTCCGTTGCGCGGCGCAACAGCGATGCCGCGGAATTGCTCCTGCGCTACGAGGACAAACTCGTCAACAGCCCGATGTACCTGGATCTGGCGGGGACCATCTACACCGAGATCGGGATGCCCGAGAAAGCCTGGCCGCTGTATCAGCGGGCGGTGCAGCTGCAGCCGGGCGTGGACCTGTTTCAGGCAAATCTGGCTGCGTGTGGCGTGTTTCTCGGCAAGATCGAAGAGTCACGGTCGATCTTCACAGCGTTGCTCAAGCGTTTTCCACATCACCAGAGAAATCACTGGCAGTTATCCCGGCTGGAGAAAGCGCGCGACGACAGCCACATCCGGCAGATGCAGGAGTCGCTCGCTGTTAGCAAGAATCCGCCTGACAAAAATATCTACCTGTACTACGCGATCGGCAAGGAGCTCGAAGACCTCGAGCGATGGGATGAGGCGTTCGAGTATTACAGGAAAGCCGGCGACGCAGTCTGCAGTGTCGCCGAGTATGATGCCAGCGCCGACATTGCGATCATCGACAAGGTCATCGACGTCTGCGACGCGGACTGGCTGGCGGCCGGTGCAAGCGACAGCGTCGAGCCCATTGCATCCAGGACACCAATCTTCATCGTCGGCCTGCCACGTACCGGGACAACGCTGACCGAGCGAATTATCTCCAGTCACTCCAGAGTCGAGAGCGTCGGTGAGACCCAGTTCCTGCCCATGGTTATTCGCCGGGAGAGCAGCATCGAGAGCGTCGAAAAAATGACGCCCGAAATGATTGAGGCTTCCGCGAAGACGGACATGGGGCGAATCGCCCGTGGCTATATGGATGCCGTGCAATATCGCCTGGGCAGTTCCCCCATGTTCATCGACAAGCTGCCTTTCAATTTCCTCTATCTGGGCTTCATCGTCCGGGCGTGGCCGCACGCCCGCATTGTCTCACTGGTCCGACATCCGATGGATTCCTGTTTCTCGATGTACAAGCAGGTTTTCACCTGGGCCTACAAGTTTTCCTACAATCTCGACACGCTGGCGGATTACTATGTCGCGCACGAGCGATTAGCCAGACACTGGCGCACACACCTTGGCGATCGACTGATCGAAGTTGCCTACGAAGAGCTCGTCGCAGATCAGGAAGCGCAGACCAGGCGGCTTCTGGATCGGCTGGGACTGGATTTCGAAGAAGCGTGCCTGAATTTCGACAAGAATCTGGCGCCGACAACGACAGCGAGCAACATTCAGGTGCGCGAGAAAGTGCACACCCGATCAGTGCATAAGTGGAAGCGATTCGAAAGGCAGTTGCAACCCCTCCGCGAACGTCTGGAGAAGGCAGGCATCGTGATCGAGTGAATGCGATAGAAAGAATCAGTTTGAGCGGCAGACAGGCGGTAACGGCTCGCGACTGGAATCATGTCAATCTGTGCGGAGACGAAATCCGGCGGCGCGCTCCCCAGAGTCCGGAAGGACCGTTCCTTCTCGGGCTGGCTCGGAAAGCAGCAGGCCAATCTCAGGCAGCCGCGGACCTCTTCTCGCAGGCACTCGAGCTGGATGCGGGACGCTACGATGCAGCGATCGAGCTCGCTTTCCAATTCATCCTGCTCAATCGGCATCCTGAGGCGAGCGACTTGTTGGATCGCTATCAGTCGCTGCTCGGCAACAGCCCGTTGTATTTGGACCTTGCCGGCCAGTGCTTCGCAAGACTTGGCCTTTATGCAAAAGCCTGGCCGTTGTATGAAAAAGCCCTCGAGCTGCAGCCGAACGTCGAAACGATAGAAGCCAATAAGGCGGCCTGTGCCGTATATCTCGGCAGGATTGACGAGGCGAAAGCAATCTACAGGAAGCTTTTGAAGAAGCATCCTGCCCATCAGCGCAATCACTATGAGCTCGCACAGCTCGGGCGCGCCAAGAACGATCGCCATGTCAGGCAGATGCTGGCCGTTTTGAGAAAGTCGAGCGCGGATCCTGCCCGCAACATTTTCCTGTACTACGCGCTGGGTAAGGAACTCGAAGATCTCGGGCGTTGGGACCAGGCGTTCGAGTATTACAAGAAAGGCGGCGATGCCGCGAGATCGACCATGGATTATGACGTCGGCAAAGAGGTCGCCGTCATCGACCGTATCACCGAAGTCTGTACGCCGGAGTGGCTTGCCGACAATCCCGTCTCCGAGGCATCGGAAAAATCGCCCATCTTCATCGTCGGTTTACCGCGAACCGGAACGACCTTGACCGACCGTATCCTGTCCAGTCACTCCCGGATCGAAAGCGTGGGCGAAACCCAATTGCTGCACCTGATGTTACGCCGCGAAAGCGGACTCGAGACACACGGTGACTTGACACCGGAGGTCATCGAGGCGGTATCGCGGAAGCCCGCGCGATCGATCGCCGACGGATACATGGAAGCGATATCCTACCGTCTCGGCGAAGCTGAATTTTTCATCGACAAGCTGCCGGAGAACGTGCTGCATCTCGGCTTTATCGCCAAAAGCTGGCCGCAGGCCCGTATCGTCCATCTCCGGAGGCATCCAATGGATGCCTGTTTCGCGATGTATAAGCAATCGTATTTCAAGTTTGCGTATTCACTCGATGACCTCGCGAAATACTATCTGGCTTACGAGCGCCTGAGTCGTCACTGGCGCCGTGTGCTCGGCGATCGCCTGCGCGAAGTGCAGTACGAGCGATTGGTCGGCAACCCGGAGCAGGAGATACGGCACCTGCTCGACTATATCGGACTGCCATTCGAGGAGGCGTGCCTGCGGTTCGAGGAAAACGTAAGCGCCGTCGCGACGGCCAGCTCGGTGCAAGTGCGCGAGCGGATGCATACCCGCTCGGTCGGCAGGTGGCAGAAGTTCGGAACTCATCTCGAGCCGCTGCGGCGCCAGCTCGAAGCAGGCGGTGTGGCACTATAGAAGTGTCCCCATATCTTCAGTCGCACCTTGAGTAAGCACACATAGGTCGTTCGCGAGTACCTCAGGAGAGCTGCGTGCAATGAGCGAGGAAACGACACTGGTAGCAGAGCACATGCGCGCCGAACTGGCTGCCGAACCGTCACCGGTTACGGCGATCGAGCGCATCAATTCGATTGACATGCTGCGGGGAATCGCAGTTGCCGGCATCCTCGTGATGAATATCTACGCCTTTGCGATGCCGTTCACCGCTTACATGAATCCGCTCGTCTACGGTGGTACCGAGTGGTACAACCTCGGAACCTGGTTCGTCACACACATCCTGTTTGACCAGAAATTCTTGCCTATATTTTCCATGCTGTACGGTGCGGGCCTGGTCATGATGGCTGATCGGGCCGCGAAGCGCGAGGTGAAGTTCGGCGGCATCTGGTACCGCCGAAATTTCTGGTTATTGCTCATCGGCGCGGCACATGGCTACCTGCTGTGGTTCGGCGATATTCTCTTTCACTATGCGCTGATGGGCATGCTCATCTACCTGTTCAGAAACCTGAGGCCACGGAACCTGATTCTCATCGCCTGCGTAATACTGCCGGTTGCGTTGCTGTCGACCTACGGCGGCGGCGCGTACATGCAGAAACTTCAGAAGCAAAGCGGCGAAATCATTGCCCTGCAGGACGCGGGGGAGGAACTCACCGAAGAGCAACGAGAGATCCTGGAGGACTGGGAGGCAATGAGCATTTTCTGGGGGCCGCCCGAGGAAATGGTGCAAAAAGATCTCGAGGGCTACCGGAAGAGCTATTCGGAAATCGTTGCTTACCGGGCACCGGCGGTCATCATGATGCAGACACAGGCAACATTCGGATTTATTTTGTGGAGAGTCGGTGGCCTGATGTTACTCGGTATGGCGCTCATGAAACTCGGTATCCTCTCCGGTAAGCGCGACAAAGGCTTTTATCGAAAACTGCTGCTTACGGCTTACGCAATCGGACTGCCGATCGTTTTGTTCAGCGCCTACGATCTCGATGCGCATCAATGGGAGCCGCAATACATGTTCCAGCTGGGGGGTATGGCGAATTACGTCGGCAGCATTTTCGTATCTCTCGGTCATGTCTCGCTCTTCATGCTCATTATCAAGAGCGGCGTGGCGCACGCGTTGATGAACAGGTTCGCGGCGCTGGGTCGGATGGCGCTCACCAACTACCTGATGCACTCGGTCATACTGACGACCGTGTTTTACGGATACGGCTTCGATCTTTACGGCACGGTGCCACGCGCCTTGCAGATGCTGTTCGTCCTCGCCGTGATCGGCTTCCAGCTGTGGTTCAGCCCGGCATGGTTACGCAGATATCGATTTGGGCCCGTCGAATGGCTGTGGCGATCGCTGACCTACTGGCAGTGCCAGCCGATGCGGCGAAGTACGGTTTCGTAGTGGTCCGATTTCGGGTTGAATTACTGCCAATGACCCGGTTTGGCCGGCGTCGTGTTATGAATAATTTGTCTGTGTCATGAAGGCGCGACGCACAGCGCTCGACGGCGCGGAGCGCCGCCGCATCTACCTGTTCCGGCACGGTGCGGTCGACTACGTCGATCGGCATGGGAATGTCGTTCCGAATCCCGATGACGTCACTTTGAACGACAGGGGAAGGCGACAGGCAGACGCCATGCGCGAGCTGTTTACAGGCATCACGATCGACCGGGCCGTCTGTTCGGGCATGCGACGCGCCAGGGAGACCGGCAGCCTGGTGCTGGGCGGTCGCGACCTCGTGCTCGAGGATCATCCGCAACTGCGGGAAATCGGTGCGGCGCGAGACGAACGAGCCGCCGATCTCGATATCGTCCAAGATATCGCTTTCGGTCACTGGGCGGCGACCGTACCCGGCAGCCGCTTCCTTGGTGGCGAGCTGTATGCCGATTTCTATACCAGGGTTTCTGGGGCAATGGAGTCGTTCATCGCGAACCCCGATTGGCACAACCTGGCGATATTCGCGCACGGCGGCACGAATGCGGCGATCGTCGGCTGGACCTCAGGCCTCGGACTGTCTGCTTTCGGCGTGATCGACCAGGCGACCTGCTGTCTCAATGTGCTGGATTTCGATTTCGACGCAAAAGACAGACGCCTGCTGCGCAAGGTGGTACGGGCCATGAATATCACGATCGATGATCCTGCCAAGAGCGGCCGGCACGCGAGCGGCATGGAAAGGCTGGCACAACGCATCGTCAAGCTACGTTCCTAACGGCATTTTTTCGAGCGGATTGCCCGTAGTCTGCGCAATTCGGCTTCGAGTCGTATTCCCTGTCTGCGCGTGTAGCCCTGGCGCATCTTTGACTGGATCCTGCTGATTTTTTGTTTCGTGCGTTCGCACTCGGCCTTCGGGCAGTAGACATGCGCCGACGCATCGGGAAGCAGGACCAGACAGCAGGCGATGATGGATAAAATGCGTATCGTACCGCTCCTTTGTGCGTGTTAGACGCTCGGTACAGAATCGTATCGATGACGACTCGTGCCAATCGCGATTTATGCGCAAAGTATCGAATAACGACACGCCGGCGTGCGTGCGGTATATTGATTCGCCTGCAGCGGTTCTCTGACTGTAACCCAAGGCATCGATGCAATGACAAATCAAATACCGTTAGAAGTAATCCTCAAGTCTTTCGACGAACCGGACGAGATTACGCGCTTCAGCAAGGGCAAATTCGAAAAGGTTACGCTCGGCGGCATGACGATAGGTCGCGCCACCTACGAACCTGGCTGGAAATGGTCGGTCGA
>JBFHXJ010000052.1:0-27352 GCA_041598995.1 Woeseiaceae bacterium
CTGGCAAGACGACGTCGTGCCGGTCGACAACAGCATTCGCTTCGCGCGCCAATGCAGCGCCAGTTTGCATATTCTTGACGGCGATCACCGACTCACAGCGAACATTGACGATATCAATCACCTCCTGACCAGGTTCATCGAAAGCCTGGTCAGCAAATGACGCAGGAGACCGGTATGAAATTCCTGACCATTGCGGCCATGACCCTTGCGCTCGTTGCATGCGGCTCGGACGAGCCGGCCGAGCGCGAAGCGACCGTCGGCAAACAGATCGCCGACGACTATAAGCGCCAGATGGACCAGGCGCGTGCCGTCGAAGACCAGGCCCAGCAGCAGAAACAAAAGCTCGACGAAGCGCTGAAGGCGGCCGAGGATAATTAAGGAGCCGCGGCTGTAGGAGCGGCTTTAGCCGCGAATGGCTCGATCCCGGTTCGGGGCTAAAGCCCCTCCGACGAATTCATCGAGATAGGTGGCAGTCGCGATTGATCATCGCGGCGAGGCCGGACAATCCCGGATAGGGATCGGTGATGACGTAGGTCGGAATCCTTTGCATGTAATTCCGATAGCGGTTCTTGTCCTCGAAGCGCTTTCTGAACGGCGACTTCTTTAACTGGTCTATGTGCGCGGGCACGATGCCGCCGGCGATGTAGAGTCCGCCGAAAGCACCGGTAATCAACGCAAGATCAGCCGCGGCGCTGGCGAGAAAGGCGAAGAACTGGTTCATCGTTGCAGTGCAGGCAGCATCGCCGGAATCACCCGTAATTTGCTCGGGGCGCTCGAGCTCGACGCCATGCATGGCTTGGTGCAACAGGAGCAGTCCGGGCCCGGACAGGATGCGCTCCGCGGAGCAGTGGCCGAAACGCTCCCGTATATGCGCGATGATCCTGTCTTCATCCGTATTGCGACCGGATACGGTAATGTGCCCACCTTCGCCGGTCATAGCCGCGCCACCGGAGTCGCTCGCTATCCACGCTGCCATGCCGAGACCGCTGCCGGGACCGAGCACCGCCATGTTGCCACCGCGGTATTCAGTAGCGCGTCCGATTTCCACGCGCGCATCGTCGGACAATGCCGGCAACGCGTAAGCGATCGCATGAAAATCATTGACGATCGTCGTGTGTTCAAGACTCAGCCCGGTCGACAGCGATTTGCCGCTGAAAGACCAGTCACGGTTGATCATGCGGATATCGTCGCCGTGCACAGGCGCCGCGACGGCGAGCGCGAGCAACCGAGGTCTCCGTTTGCAGTCTGCAAGATAATCGGCGAACAAATCGACCAGTGTCGGAAATTTGTCGTTGCGGTAAACACGCACGCCGTGTGGTTTCGCCGAACCCGGCGAAAGCGTGGCACAGCGGCTCGACGTCGCGCCGACATCGGCGATCAACCAGCTTCGTGCATGCGATGCTGCCTCGGCCATCGGGGCAGCATTCACGAGCTTTTTATAAAAATCAATATATTGTGAGACGACGGAAGCTGTAATATTGGCCGGTCATGTCCTTTGCCGGAATCATTCTTCGTCCCTGCTACCGCGTTGTCGCCAAGATATTCGGCACCTGGGCACGGCCCACCGTGCAACCGGAAGATCCGGCAGTGCTGGTCACGTGCAGAGATTCGCCGGTCTGTTACGTTCTCGAGACCGGTGGCCTCGCCGATACGCTTGCGCTGGAGCGCCTGTGCCAGATCCACGGTATGCCTTCACCGCTCGGCGATTTGCAGTTTGCCGGCATTCATGAGGGCGGGCGAAATATCGTGCTCCGGCCCGTGACAGGATTTATCCTGCGCCGCTACAGCAAGAAAGGCTCGATGCGATTGAAGCGCCTGGTCGAGGCCAGCATCGATGCGGGCGGCAGGGAGTTGCTGCTGGTACCTGTTGCCATTTACTGGGGCAAGTTCCCGGACAAGCAGCACGCCTGGTTCAAATTGCTGTTCACCGAGCACTGGGATGTTGGCGGTCGTATCCGAAAATTTTTCGCGACGATTTTCCAGGGACGAAACACGCTGGTTCGATTCAGCGAACCCTTGCCGCTGAGTTCCATATTGCAGGCAGGGTTGGAACCCGAAGTCGCCTATCGCAAGGTATCGCGCATACTGCGTGTGCATTTTCGGCAGCGGCGAACCGCGACCGTCGGTCCGGATCTTTCGCATCGGCGCACGCTCGTCAACGTGGTCGTACATGATCCGGGTGTACGCGCTGTCATCGAAGCGGAAGCGGGCGACAATCGCACGAAACGGGAGCGCACCACCCAAAAAGCGCGCAAGTATGCGCAGGAAATCGCTGCACATATTTCCTACCCGACCGTCAGGGTCGTAGAGCGGCTCCTGAGCTGGGTGTGGAACCGCATTTACGATGGTATCGAGCTCAGTCACATCGAGCGGCTGCACGATGTCGCACGAAATCACGAGATCGTTTATGTGCCCTGCCACAGGAGTCATTTCGACTATCTGCTCCTGAGTTACATCGTCTACCAGGAGGGCCTGAGCCTGCCGCATGTCGCGGCGGGGATAAACCTCAATATCCCGATCGTAGGCGCGATATTGCGACGCGGCGGAGCGTTCTATTTGCGGCGTACTTTCAAGGGAAACCGGCTTTACACGGCGGTCTTCAATGCCTATTTGCGGCAGATACTCGTGCGCGGCCATTCGATCGAATACTTTGTCGAAGGCGGACGCAGTCGAACCGGTCGGTTACTTGCGCCAAAAGGCGGCATGCTGGCAATGACAGTCGGCTCATACATGAGCGAACCGCGATTGCCGATCGCGTTCGTCCCGGTGTACTTCGGCTATGAGAAACTGATCGAGGGCGATTCGTTTATCAGCGAACTCGGTGGCGCGAAGAAGCAGAAGGAGACACTGTTCGGCCTGATCAAATCGGTCAGGTCGCTGCGCGAAAACTTCGGCAAGGTGTACGTCAATATCGGCGAGCCGATCCTGCTGGAGCCGTTTCTCGACGCGGCAAACCCGGACTGGCGAGAATCTGCCTCGTACGAGAACGAGAGGCCGCCCTGGGTCAGCGACGTCATTGACAGGCTGGGCGACGCAATCATGGGCGGGATCAATGCCGCTGCGGCCGTGACACCGATCAGCCTGCTCGCCCATGCCCTGCTCGCCACACCGAAGCAGACGATGGGCGAGCTGGAGCTGCACCGGCAGCTGGCTTTGAGTGTCAGACTGTTATCACGATTCCGCTACTCGGAGTCGGTTACGCTGCCGGATATGTCACCGGAACACATCGTCGACCACGGCGAAAAGCTCGGCGTGATCAACCGTACCGCACATCCGTTGGGCGACGTGGTCAGCATGTCGGAACACGATGCCGTGCTGATGACTTACTTCCGCAATAACGTGCAGCACCTGTTCGCGATTCCGGCGTCGATTGCCTGCTGCTTCATACAGGGACGGCGGCTCGAGCACAACGAGTTACTGCGACTGGTGAGAATGATTTATCCGTTCATGCAAACCGAATTGCGGCTGAAGTGGGATTACGAACGTATTGATGAGGTAACTTCGGACGCGATCGAGACACTCCTCGAACTTCGCATCGTGAAACGCCAGGCCAAGGTTCTGGTGCGGCCGCCGGCCGGATCGACGGCGGCGTTCCAGCTGCTGATGCTCGGCCAGTCGATGGTACCGATGTTGCAGCGCTTCTATCTTGCCATCGCACTGCTCGTGAAAAATGGCTCCGGCATCCTGACCCGCGAGAAACTGGAAACGCTGTGCATGAAAAGCGCGCAGAGGCTGGCGATGATCTATGGCCTGCACTCCCCGGATTTTTTCGACAAGGCACTGTTCCAAGACTTCATTCGTACGCTGCGCGACAGAGATGTCGTGCGAACTAACGCAGCCGGGTTTCTCGAGTTCGATGATGGCATCAAGCGCATTGGTGAAGACGCGAGGCTCGTCCTCGGCGAGGAAATCCGGCACAGCATACTGTCCCTGACTTTCTCCGGGCCCGGCTTCGAGCGATTATGAACGTCGTCTCCTTCTACCGTTTTTCGAACGTGCACGATCCAGCCGGGCTTCGCGACGAGTTGCAAGCGTTCTGTGTTGAGCGAGGATTGCTCGGCACGATTCTGGTCGCAGAAGAGGGCATTAACGGAACACTGGCAGGCGACGCAGATTCGCTGCAATCGGTTCTGCGCTGGCTGACAAGCCGGCTATGCCTGGCCAGGCCGATCGAGGGCCGCTGGACCAAAACGGACCAGCCGCCTTTCCAGCGCATGCGCGTCAGGAAAAAGAAAGAAATCGTGGCCTTGGGTCGACCGGACATCAGGCCGGACCGAAAGAAAAAACGTTATGTCGGTTCGCGCGAGTGGAATGAACTCATCACAAAGACCGAAACTTTGGTCATCGATACGCGCAATCACTACGAGATCGAGGTCGGTACGTTCCCCAATGCGATCGATCCCGAAACGGATGCTTTCCGGGAGTTCCAGGAATTTGCCGAAAAACTCGCGAAATCCGATACGAACCGACCTCTGGCGATGTTTTGCACAGGCGGGATTCGTTGTGAAAAAGCAGCGGCGCTAATGCAGGAGCTGGGATTCGACGAGGTATATCAGCTCGAAGGCGGTATCCTGAAGTATCTTGAAACCGTGCCCGATGGGGAAAACCGGTGGCAGGGCGAGTGTTTTGTATTCGACAAGCGCGTTGCCGTGGATCGCGACCTGGCGGAGGGCGGATACGTCCAATGTCATGCCTGCCGCCGTCCATTGAGCAGCGACGATCTCGCGTCGCCCGATTACCGGGAAGGCGTCTCCTGCCGGCGCTGCATCGACACACTGGAGAAGGATCGGGCGGAACGGCTGGAGGAACGGCGCAAGCAGGTCGAACTGGCGCGGCAACGAGGTGTCGAACATATCGGTGCCAAGCTTGATTGATAAATCCGAAATCACCTGCCCGCACTGCGGCCACCGGGAAACGGAAACCATGCCGGTGAATGCGTGCCAGTACTACTACGATTGCAAGGGCTGTGGTGCAGTGCTGACACCGAACTCGGGTGACTGCTGTGTTTTTTGTTCCTATGGCAGCGTCAAATGTCCGCCGGTACAGACCGGTATCTGCTGCAGCCCAACGCAGGGACCAGTCGGTGACTGATCGTGTGTCTGCCCCGTCAGTCCGCATGCCAGGCCCTTATTGAACCGGTCACCGGCATTGTGATGTAGGTATCAACCCTGCTTGTGCTTTGACCTTAGTATGCGTAGTGTGAACGTGATCAGGAGACGCTATCTTTGAGTTTTTCTGGCGAAAATGACTTCAGGCAGGGTGTCGCAGGACGGTTCGTCCTCGGCTTGCTGCTCGTTGCCTGGCTGAACATTGCTGCGCAACCGTGCCTGATGGCCATGGAGTTCGCTCCTGATTCGTCACTTTCTTCCGAACATACGGTTCATTCGGGACACAGCGAACATTCCCCGAGTGATTCGGCTGCACCGGACTGCGGTCATTGCCCGCCGCTCGGCAGTGAACAGGCGTTTCCCTGCGAGACAGGCTCCGCATCGGACTGCGAGCTTTTTCCCGGCTACAACCTGGACGGCAGGCAGTTCGAGCAGCATGCGAAGAGTGTTTCCTCACAAACTGTGCCATTGCTGCTGGTCGGCACACTCGATTGTTCGGCGACCATTACGCGGTTATTGCCGCATGACATCAAGCGGCTGAAGTTCACTGGCGATCCACCCCTCAATATTCGGCATTGTGTATTCCTGAAGTAGCGATCTTCCGCACACGACCGTTGCACACCCGGTATGTTTTGCGAGGAGATCCTCAATGTCGACAATCCGCGGGCGATTGCCCGATTTACTGACTTATCTGTTGCTGATTTTCGTGTTGCCTGCCGCAGCGCAGGACGAGAGCGGTGCGCCCGCCGTTCCGCCCGTGCTCGAGGTCAAACAGGCGGTACAGATCGCACTCGAACACAATCCGGAGCTCGCAAGCCTCGAGGCTCAGTCCGAGGCCATGCACGCCATGCCGTCACAGGCAGGCGCGCTGCCGGATCCCATGCTGTCCCTGAACGCGATGAACCTGCCTGTCGATACCTTCGATACCGGTCAGGAACCGATGACACAGATGCAGCTTGCATTGAGCCAGAGTTTCCCGTTTCCGGGCAAGCGCGCCTTGATGCGCGAAGCGGTGGAACACAAGGCGAGCGCGAGCGATGCGATGCTCCGGGAGCGGCGAACCTCTATAGCCGGCGATGTGCGGGTGGCATGGTGGAAACTGATGTATCAGGACCGGGCGCTCGAGATCATCGAACAGAACAAGGAACTCATGCGTGATTTCGTCGAGATCGCGCAGACGAAATACCGGGTCGGCAACGGATTACAACAGGACGTATTACTGGCACAACTCGAGCTATCGAGACTGCTGGACCGGGAATTGCGCATCATCGGATTGCGCCGGAGCGCCCAGTCGGAACTCAATGCGCTGATGGGAAGGCGGGCCGACCGCGGTCTGTCGTTGCCCGTGTCGCCACCGAATGTTTCACTGCCGCAATTACCGCCGGAGCCCATCCTTCTCGAGACGGCCGGCACGAGCCGCGAGCTGATACACGTGATCCGCGATCTGGTGAATGCAGCTGAGGCCGATCTTGCGTTCGCGAAGCGCGACCGGTATCCGGATTTCAGGCTTGGCGTCGGCTACGGCTTTCGCGACGGCTTCGATCCCATGCGCGGCAAGGACCGAACCGACCTGGTGTCGGTCATGCTCAGCGTGAATATCCCGCTTTATTCGGGCTCGAAGCAGGGCAAGGCGGTCGAGCAAAGAACGCACGAGGTATCCCGGCAGCGTTTTGCGCTGAGCGATGCCTTGCGAAAAGTCGAGGCGGCGGTCGCACGTAACCTTGCCGAGTACCAGGCGGCGCGCGACCAGGTGATGCTGCTGGAATCGGCGATCATTCCGCAGGCGCAGCAGACGGTGGCGTCGATGCTGGCGGGTTACCAGGTCAACCAGGTGGACTTCTTGAACGTGGTCAACACGCAGATCACGCTCTACAACGCACAGATCAATTACTGGGAATCGTTGAGCCGCGCAAAACAGTCGCTCGCGCGACTTGCCTCGGCGGTTGGCGAGGAGGCGCTTTATGAATAACAAGACGATTATCTTGTCCGCGGGCATCGTCGTTGCTTTGATCGTCGGTGTGGGCGGCGGGTACTGGTATGCGAATTCGCGCATGCAGCTTGTTTCCACCGTGAGTGCCGGGGCGGAAAGGAAACCGCTGTTTTATCGTAACCCGATGAACCCGGAGATCACGTCGCCGGTGCCGGCGAAGGATCAAATGGGTATGGACTACATACCGGTATACGCCGATGAAGACCAGGAAACTACGGCGGGTACCGTGACAATCGATCCGGTCACGGTGCAGAACATCGGTGTGCGCACCGCGACCGTCGAGCGAAGGACGATCGCGAGAGAGATACATACGGTCGGGCGGGTGGACTACGATGAACAGCGAATCGCGCGCCTGCATCCCAAGACACAGGGCTGGATCGAGGAACTCAGGATCGGCACGACCGGCTCGTCGATTAAGCGCGACGAAATTCTGTTGAGCATTTACTCGCCACAACTGGTCTCGTCGCAGCAGGAATACCTTCTCGCTTTGAAAAATTACGAGACGCTCAGCAACAGCCCGTTCGAAGACGTGCGCCGGGGCGCGAGAGATCTGGTCGATTCCTCTCTCGACAGGTTGCGCCTGCTCGACGTTCCTGAGCACCAGATCGAAACGCTCACCGAAACGCGACAGGTGATGAAACTTCTGCATATCCACTCGCCGACGGAAGGCATCGTTATCAACATCGGTGCGAGGGACGGGCAATTCGTCACGCCGCAGAGCGAGCTGTACATGATCGCCGATCTCGCTTCCGTGTGGGTGTTCGTCGACATCTTCGAGGAGGAATTGCCGTGGGTACGTGTCGGCGACGAGGCGGACATGCGCGTCATGGCGGTCCCGGGAACGATATTCAGGGGCAGGCTCACGTATATCTATCCCTATGCCGAAAGTCGCACGCGAACGATCAAGGCGCGTCTCGAGTTCGACAACTCGGAACTGCTCCTGAAACCGGAAATGTTCGCCGACGTCACCATACACGCCAGTCCGCGCGAGGACGCAGTCGTCGTGCCGAGCGAGGCAGTCCTGCGCTCGGGACTCAAAGAGCAGGTGTTCCTGGTACGCGCGCCGGGCAAGTTCGAACCCAGGGCGGTCGAGGTCGGCTTGAGCGGCAGCGGCATGACGGAGATTCGCCATGGCCTCGAGCCGGGCGATCGCGTGGTCGTCTCGGCGCAATTCCTGATCGACTCGGAATCCAAACTCCGCGAGGCGGCGGCGAAAATGCGGGAACCGGACAATGATTGAGCGCATCATCGCCGGCTCCCTCGAGAATCGCTTGCTCGTCATCATCGCGACGCTGCTCGTCGCAGGGATCGGCGCCTGGGCGCTGCGCAGCACGCCGCTCGACGCGATCCCCGACCTGTCCGACGTGCAGGTCATCGTGTTCACCGAGTTTCCCGGCCAGGCGCCGCAGGTGGTGGAGGACCAGGTGACGTATCCGCTGACGACGGCTATGCTCGCCGTACCCTATGCCAAGGTCGTGCGCGGCTTTTCCTTTTTCGGGCTGTCTTTTGTCTACATCATCTTCGAGGACGGAACGGACCTCTACTGGGCCCGGTCGCGCGTGCTCGAATACCTGAATTACGTCAGCAGGCGACTGCCGCGAGGCGTCACACCGGCCCTGGGGCCGGACGCGACCGGCGTGGGCTGGGTCTACGAGTACGCGCTCGTGGACAAGAGCGGCCGGCATGACCTCGCCGAACTCCGGTCGATACAGGACTGGTACTTGCGGTATCCGCTGCAGACGGTGCCGGGCGTCGCCGAGGTCGCATCGGTCGGCGGTTACGTCAAGCAGTACCAGGTGCAGGTCGATCCGAATGCGCTGCTCGCCTATAAGGTGCCCTTATCCAAAGTGCGAGACGCGATCATGCGCTCGAACCGCGACGTCGGCGGCAGGCTCGTCGAGATTTCGGAAACGGAGTACATGGTCCGCGGCCGGGGATACGTGCAGTCGATCCCGGACATCGAGAACATCGCGGTCGGCGTCGACGAGCGCGGCACGCCGATCCGCATCAAGGACGTTGCCGAAGTACAGATCGGTCCCGAATTGCGACGCGGCGCCGCCGAGCTCGACGGCGAAGGCGAAGTCGCGGGTGGCATCGTGATCATGCGTTACGGTGAGAACGCGCTGGCAACGATTCGTGGCGTCCGCGACAAGCTCGAGGATTTGAAAACGGGATTGCCGGAAGGCGTCGAGATCGTGCCGGTTTACGACCGCGGCTTTCTCATCGAACGCGCGGTCGACAACCTGTCTCGCACATTGGTATTGCAGTTTATCCTCGTCACCGTCATCTGCGCCGCATTTCTGTTGCACATGCGATCGGCCCTGGTCGCCATCGTCGCATTGCCGATCGGCATTTTGATGGCGTTTATCGCAATGCGATTGCAGGGCATCAACGCCAACATCATGTCTCTCGGCGGAATCGCCATCGCGATCGGTGCGATGGTCGACGGCCCGATCGTGCTCATCGAGAACGCACACAAGCACCTGGCCATGGCCCGGGAAAAAATCGGCGACAGGCTGAGCCAGTCCGAGCGCTGGCGCGCGATCGGCGACGCGGCGGTCGAAGTCGGCCCGGCGCTGTTCTTTTCCCTGCTCGTGATCGTCGCTGCTTACTTCGCGGTATTCACGCTCGAAGCGCAGGAAGGTCGACTGTTCAAGCCGCTGGCGTTCACGAGCAGCTACTCGATGGCCGCTGCCGCGATTCTCGCTATTACCCTCGTGCCGCTACTGACGGGGTACCTGATCCGCGGGAAGATTCTTCCCGAGGAGAAAAATCCGATCAGCCGCGCGTTGCATGCATTGCATTCCCCAGCACTGGGCTTGTGTCTGCGCTGGCGCAAGACGACGCTTGTCGTTGTCTTTGGCCTGCTGGCACTGACGGCGTTTCCAATATCGAAACTCGGCTCGGAGTTCATGCCGCCGTTGGACGAGGGCGACATTCTGTACATGCCGACGACCTTTCCCGGCATTTCGATCACCAAGGCCAAGGAGCTCCTGCAGCAGACCGACAGGATTCTGCGCACCTTCCCGGAAGTTGAATCCGTATTCGGCAAGGTCGGGCGCGCCGAGACGGCCACCGATCCGGCACCGTTGTCCATGCTGGAAACCGTCGTGAGGTTGAAAGACAAGAATCACTGGCCCGACCCCCGCAAGTCGACCGCGGACCTGATGCAGGAGATGGATGCGGCGATCAAGTTTCCGGGACTCGCCAACGCCTGGACGATGCCGATCAAAACGAGGCTCGACATGCTGTCGACGGGCATCAAGACGCCGGTCGGTATCAAGATCAGCGGGCCGGATCTCACCGTGTTACAGGAGATCTCCCAGGACGTGGAACGCATGATGAAGACCATGCCCGAGACACTGTCGGCCTTCGGTGACCGCGCCGTCGGCGGTTATTTTCTCGACTTCGATATCGACCGAGAAAAAGCAGCACGCCACGGCTTGACCGTCGGCGACGTGCAGGACGTGATCATGTCGGCCATCGGCGGCATGCAGGTGACAGAAACGATTGAAGGCCTCGAGCGATACCCCGTCAACATCCGTTATCCGCGCGATCTCAGGGACAATCCCGAGCAACTGAGCCGCGTCCTGATCCCGACGCCGTATGGCGCACAGGTACCGCTGGGTCAGCTCGCAAGTATCGAATTGCGCCGCGGAGCACCGGCGATCAAGAGCGAGGGTGCGCGCCCGAACGCCTGGGTGTACATAGACATCAGGACGTCCGACGTCGGCGGCTTTGTCTCCAGGGCACGGCGGTTACTCGACGCAGAGCTCGAGCTGCCCGCGGGCTATGCGCTGACCTGGTCTGGCCAGTACGAATACATGGAGCGCGCCGCAGAAAGACTCCGCATCGTCATTCCCTTGATGCTCATGATCATCTTCCTGTTGCTCTATCTCAATTTCCGGAGCGTCTCGGCGCCGGCCGTCGTCATGCTGTCCGTCCCCTTTGCGCTGATAGGCGGCTTCTGGCTCGTATACTGGAACGGCTTTAATCTTTCCGTTGCAGTAGCCGTGGGATTCATCGCGCTGGCGGGTGTCGCCGTCGAAACCGGTGTACTGGTCCTGACCTTCGTTGAGGAGGCGATCAAGGAGCGCAAGCAAATGAATGGCGTGTCTACTGTACTAAGCGCAAAGGAAATCGTCGACGCTGTACACGAAGGCACATCGAGGCGCGTACGGCCGGTCGTGATGACTGCGACTTCGACCATGGTCGGCCTGTTACCGATCATGCTGATTGGTGGAACGGGTGCCGATGTCATGAAGCGCATTGGAGCACCTATGATCGGTGGTATGTTGACCACAACCGTATTGTGTTTACTCATCCTGCCGGTCATTTACAGTTATGTTTTGCAGCGCAGGGAAACGCATATCATGCGCTCGGACTTGTCAGAAGAGGTGGAACGATGAAAGCAACTTTCAATTCGAAATGGATCGTGCGACTGTCGCCGATCTTTGCAGCGGTGGCTGCCGTGATTGTTGCCACGCTCTGGTTTAAATTGCCCTCCAGCAAAGCTGAGGTATCGGAGATCGTGGTTTACAAGACACCGACATGCGGGTGCTGCGTCAAGTGGATCGATCATTTGCGCGACAATGGCCTCAATGTCCGGGCCATCGATGTTCCCAGCATCCTGCCCGTACACGAAAAATTTGGAGTTCCACCGCGATTGGGCTCATGCCACACTGCTGTATTCGACGATTACTGGGTTGAAGGTCACGTCCCGGCCGATCTTGTACAAAAACTGATGCATGAAAAACCGGACGATATTGCCGGCATTTCTGTTCCCGGGATGCCCATGGGTTCGCCGGGCATGGAAGGACCGAATCCGGTCGAATACCAGATCGTGGCGTACGGCAAAGATGGAGGATTCACGCTTTATGCGACACGGCAGGGACAGACCGGGAGTGAGTAAGGTGCAGGCATCGGCTTCGCCGCATTTCAGGAGGATAGATCCGTGAGCGCAACGTGGTCGTGCCCGATGCACCCGGAGGTGGCATCGGACCATGCTGATGATTGTCCGAAATGCGGCATGTCGCTCGAGCGCATCGTTACAGCCGCGGCCGCGCAACAGTACACCTGTCCCATGCATCCGGACATCGTCCAGGACGGGCCGGGCGACTGTCCGAAGTGCGGCATGGCGCTGGAGCGCATCGTTACGGCCGCGCCCGCGCAGCAATACACCTGTCCCATGCACCCCGAGATCGTCCGGGACGAGACGGGCGATTGCCCGATCTGCGGCATGGCCCTCGAGCCCATGGTACCGGCGGCGGCAGAGGAGGAGGACAGCGAGTTAATCGACATGACGCGCCGCTTCTGGGTCAGTGTCGTTTTGACCGCACCGGTATTTCTGATCGCCATGGGGGACATGCTGCCGGGCCAGCCGGTGACAACACTGCTGCCGCAGGAATGGCAACCCTTCATCGAATTCCTGCTGGCGACCCCGGTCGTACTCTGGGGCGGCTGGCCGTTCTTCGTTCGCGGCTGCAAGTCGATCGTGAACCGGAGTCTCAACATGTTCACGCTCATCGCGCTCGGTGTCGGCGTGGCTTACGTCTACAGCGCCGTCGCGGCATTGCTACCCGGCATATTTCCCGCGGCTTTTCGCGACAGCGGCGGTCACGTTGCCGTGTATTTCGAGGCGGCGGCGGTCATCGTCACGCTGGTCCTTTTGGGCCAGGTGCTCGAATTGCGTGCCCGCAGCCGTACCGGCGCGGCGATTCGCGCGTTGCTCGAACTCGCACCGAATACGGCGCGCAAGGTCGATGCAGACGGCAGCGAACATGACGTGGACCTGGCGCACGTCAAAGTCGGCGATCGTCTACGGGTGCGGCCCGGCGAAAAGATTCCCGTTGACGGTGTTGTCATCGAGGGGCGCAGCGCCGTGGATGAATCGATGGTGACCGGCGAGCCCCTGTCCGTCATGAAAACCGACGGGGACCCGCTCGTTGGCGCGACCATCAACGGCACCGGCAGCCTGTTAATGCGGGCCGAACGCGTCGGCAGTGACACGCTCCTGTCGCAGATCGTGAACATGGTCGCAGAGGCGCAACGCAGCCGCGCGCCGATCCAGAAACTCGCGGACGTCGTCGCCGGCTATTTCGTTCCCTCGGTCGTTCTGATCGCCATCATCACGTTCATTGTCTGGGCAGCTTTCGGGCCCGAGCCGCGCATGGCTTATGCCATCATCAATTCGGTCGCCGTGCTCATCATTGCCTGCCCGTGCGCGCTCGGCCTCGCGACGCCGATGTCCATTATGGTCGCGACCGGGCGCGGCGCGACCGCTGGGGTGCTGTTCAAGAACGCGGAAGCCGTGGAGATCATGCGCAAGGTCGACACCTTGATCGTCGACAAGACGGGCACGCTTACCGAAGGCCGGCCGCAAGTCGTTTCGCTGATGGCAATCAACTCGGTTGATGAAATGACCTTGCTGCAGCTTGCCGGCGGTCTCGAACGGGCCAGCGAGCACCCGCTTGCCGAGGCGATCGTGCGCAGTGCCGAAGCACGGGGAATATCTCTCGAGGCGGCCTCGGATTTCGAATCTGTCACCGGCAAAGGTGTCACGGGTACCGTTTCCGGCCGTGCCGTTGCCATCGGCAAGCGGCAGTTCCTCGAGGACGTCGGCGCAGATACATCCGATCTGGAAGAAGCGGCCGAAGCGCGCCGATCCGCCGGGGAAACGGTGGTCTACGTGGCTGTCGACGGACGCGCCGGCGGCATCATCGGCGTCGCCGACCCGATCAAGGAATCTACGCCGGATGCGATATCGGCGCTGCATGAGCAGGGACTGCAAATCGTTATGCTGACGGGTGACGACCGTACGACCGCGAACGTCGTCGCCAGAAAACTCGGCATCGACGATGTCGTCGCCGAGGTATTGCCGAACGAGAAAGCCAGCGTCGTAAAGGAAATGCGTAACGCCGGATCCGTCGTTGCAATGGCGGGCGACGGCATCAACGATGCGCCAGCCCTGGCCGCGGCGGACGTCGGGATTGCCATGGGAACGGGAACCGACGTCGCGATGGAAAGCGCCGGAATTACGCTGGTCAAAGGTGATCTACGCGGCATTGTCCGCGCCCGGCTGTTGAGTCAGGCGACGATGCGTAACATCCGCCAGAACCTGGTATTCGCTTTTGGTTACAACGCACTGGGAGTCCCGGTGGCGGCCGGCGTCCTTTATCCGCTGACCGGCATGCTACTGAGTCCGATGATCGCGGCTGCCGCAATGTCGTTCAGCTCGGTGTCCGTGATTGGCAACTCGCTGCGGCTGCGCAGATCCCGGCTGGATGCCTAGGAACTGCGCCGGCCACGTCCCGGGAAGCGCTGTGACGCGAGGAATTCTACTGCCGTCCGGTTCCGGTGGTCTGTCGCGCAGGCAGTTCGTGACCGGCGTCGCCGCCGGTAGCGCGGTCGTTGGCTTCGGATTATTCGGTTCGCCGTCGCGCGCTGCAGGCAGCACGACGGTTCCGGCACTCCGCGGCAATCAGTTCGATCTGCAAATCGGCTACAGGAAAGTAAACTTCACGGGCAAGGAAAGGACCGCCACCGTCATCAATGGCACGATTCCGGGTCCCGTATTGCGGTGGCGGGAAGGCGATCGTGTCACACTGCGCGTTAGCAACGCTCTCGCACATGACACGTCGATACACTGGCATGGTCTGATTCTGCCGGCGGGCATGGATGGTGTACCCGGAATCAGCTTCGACGGCATCCAACCAGGCGAAACCTTCACCTATGAATTCGATGTCAGCCAGAACGGTACCTACTGGTATCACAGCCATTCCGGCTTCCAGGAGCAGACGGGTGTTTATGGTTCGATCGTGATCGACCCGCGCGAACCGGACCCGGTCGCCTTTGACCGCGACTACGTCCTGATGCTATCGGATTGGAGCGACGAGAAGCCGGAGCGGATCTACGCCAAGCTCAAGAAACAGAGCAGCTACTACAACTTTCGCGAACGTACCGCCGCTGATCTTTTCCGGGACCTCGGTCGAAATGGCCTGGCGCAGACCGGGCAAGATCGGGCCATGTGGAACCGGATGCGCATGCGCGATCGCGATCTCTCCGATGTAACCGGCTACACCTATACGTTCCTGATGAACGGCATGACTCCGGAGGACGGCTGGCTCGGTCTGTTCGAGCGGGGAGAGAAAATCCGACTGCGAATCATCAACGGTGCGGCAATGACTATTTTCGATGTTCGCATACCCGATCTTAAGATGACGGTGGTCGCGGCCGACGGGCAGAACATCGAGCCTGTTACCGTCGACGAGTTCCGCATAGGCGTTGCGGAAACCTATGACGTCATCGTCGAACCCAGGGCGGATCGTGCCTACACGATTTTTGCGCAGAGCATTGATAGGAGCGGTTACACCAGGGGTACGCTCTCGCCCGACGCAGGCTGGCGCGCCGGCATTCCGCCGCTGGATCCCCCCGCGATCCTGGGTCATCGCGATATGGGTATGGGTCACGGCTTGCACGACATGTCGGCGACGCCCGATACCGGCGGCATGAATCACAGTGGGCACGATATGAGTTCTCCCGCCAAAACCGGCGCTACGGATCACGGGGGGCACGACATGGGCGGCATGCGGCAAATGTCGCAAATGGATCAGCCGGGCCTCGGCAAGGCCGGCTATGGCAGCAACGCGCCGGTCACGCACAGCCCGGCAGAATTCGGGCCGCACGTAGACATGCTTGCCGAAAATCCGATGGACGGCCTGCACGATCCCGGCATCGGCCTGCGCGATCATCAACGGCTGTACGGCAGACGAGTGTTGAACTACGGTGACATCCGCAGCCTGGCCAGGACTGCCGATACACGACAACCGGCACGGGAAGTCGAGCTGCACCTCACGGGTAACATGAGCCGCTACATGTGGTCGATTGACGGTATCAAGTTTGCAGACGCCGACCCGCTCCCGCTCAGTTATGGGGAGCGGCTGCGCATCACGCTGGTCAACGACACGATGATGACGCATCCGATCCATCTACACGGCATGTGGAGTGAACTGGAGACCGGCGAGCCGCAGCATATTCCACGCAAACACACCCTGATCGTGCAGCCCGGGGCCAAGATCAGTTACCTGGTTACCGCCGACGCCATGGGACCCTGGGCCTATCACTGCCATCTGCTGTATCACATGCCCGGCATGTTCCGGAAAGTCGTCGTCGGCTAGGACATTGGTCGCATGAATCGCGGCACCGTTATTTGCATTGCACTCATGTGCGCGGCATTCCTGTTGTGTCCGCCGATTGCCGCGGGTCACGCCGAAGACGATCCGGTCCTGATCATGCTGATGCTCGACGAGCTCGAGAGGAGAGGCAGTGGCAGCGACAAGGAAGATTCCTGGGATGCGGAGGCATGGATCGGCAAGGATCTGGACAAGCTGTGGGTGAAGTCGCAAGGCGAACGTGCTGCCGGACGCACGAAACATGCGGAGCTGCAGTTTTTGTATAGCAAGGCGGTGGCAACCTACTGGGATTTTCAGATTGGTGTGCGGCAGGATCTCGAACCGTCACCGAGCCGCAGTTGGACGGTCATCGGTTTCCAGGGGCTGGCGCCATACTTTTTCGACATTGACGCGGCGATATTCATCGGAGAATCCGGACGCACGGCGCTTCGATTCGAAGCCGAATACGAATTGCTGCTGACTCAGCGGCTCGTGCTCACACCCGAGATCGAGGTTAATTGGTACGGCAAAGATGATCCCGCGATCGGTGTGGGATCCGGCCTGTCCGACGTCGAGGCCGGTTTGAGACTGCGCTACGAAATTCGACGTGAATTTGCGCCCTACATCGGCGTGAACTGGTCGCGCCTGTATGGCGATACGGCTGATTTCGCGGGCGCCACCGGCAGGCACTCGTCCGATACTGAATTCCTGATCGGTATCCGGGTCTGGTACTAGTCGCCGCGGCGTTTTGCAGCGTGAGTTATGAGCGCAATGCGGAGATTCGCATTGCACATGCGAATGACGACCACAGCATGAAAACGACAGAATGTCAGAAGCTGTCGTTTGCTATGCGTCCAGGTCGGGAATCAGCTCACTTTCGAGCCGAACGATCATGTCCTTCAAGACCAGGCGGCGTTTTTTCAGCCTGCGGATTCGCAATTGGTCGACCATGGGATCATGGGACAGGCTGTCGATCAGGTAATCGAGATCTCGGTGACTGACGCGCAGTTCACGTAGCCGCGCAAACTCCTTGAAGGACTCGGTGTCTACTTTTTCGCTCATCAATTTAGGGCAAATACTCCAGACGTCTTTCCGATATCCGACCCCGTCATTCTAGCGCAGATGCTGGCCGAGGGCACGTGTGGCTAGGGCCGGGGACCGCTGATGATTTGGAGCCAGTCCCGGTCCATCGGGCCCGCCACGAGGAAATGCGGGTTCAGGATATCCGGCTTATTGTTATATGCGAGCGGGGTACCATCGAGCTCCAGAACCACGCCGCCGGCCTGCTCGACCACGGCCTGGGCGGCCGCGGTGTCCCACTCCGAGGTCGGCCCCAGGCGCGGATAGACATCCGCCTTGCCTTCGGCGACCAGGCAGAACTTGAGGGAACTGCCTTTGGCGTGCAATTCGACGTCGCCGATATCCTCGAGGAACCGGTCCAGGCTCGCGCCGCGATGCGAGCGGCTGCCGACCACCCTGACCGGCGACGCGCTCTCTGTGGCCACTCTGATCGGTGTCGGCCGTGCGCCATCCGTCCGTTTGTCCGCGCCGGCTCCGTGGCAGCCCGAATAGGTCGTGCCGAAGACCGGCACGTGAACGATGCCCAGCACCGGCCGGTGATCCTCGATCAGCGCGATGTTGACCGTGAACTCCCCGTTCTTTTTGACGAATTCCTTGGTGCCGTCCAGCGGGTCGATCAGCCAGTAGGGATTCCAGCGACGGCGTTCCTCGAAATCGGGGAGCCCGGATTCCTCGGAGAGAATCGGGATATCCGGAGTCAGCTTGCGGAGCCCGGACAGGATGATGTGATGAGAAGCCATGTCCGCCTGCGTTAGCGGTGACTCGTCGTCCTTCGCTTGTACCTCGAAATCGGACGCGTACACTTCGAGAATCGCTTTGCCGGCCTCGACAGCGATAGCAACGACGGGATCAATGAGCTGTGGCAAATTCATCCGGGCATCATAAATCAATTGCAGCGCTAGATAATTGCGAAACGCTGATGCTGGACATGGACGGCACGTTGCTCGATCTGGCCTACGACAATTACATGTGGCTGGAGCACATACCCGCCGAATATGCGCGGCGCAACGCTATGCCTGAAGACGAGGCGCGCAAAATGCTCATCGAGAAATTCCGCCGCACGGAAGGCAGGCTCGAATGGTATTGCCTGGATCATTGGAGCGACGTATTGGGATTCGACGTGAAAGAGCTGCATCGCAGGGAGAACAGTCGTATCGCGTATTTGCCGGGTGCCAGGGAATTCCTGGAAACGGTGCTTGAGCACGAGGTCAGGCTGTTGCTGGTGACGAATTCTCACGCGGATACGTTGGCGATCAAGACCGAAGTGACCGGTATTACCGCGTATTTCGATGCCGTTTACACCTCCCACGCATTCGGGCATGCGAAAGAGGATCAGCCATTCTGGAAGGCGGTGCACGCCGCCGAGAGTTTCGACCCGAAAAGAACCCTCTTCATCGACGACAACCTGTCAGTGCTCGAAAGCGCACGGGCCTTCGGTATCCAAATGCTGTTGCACGTCACACGGCCGGATACGAGAAAGCCGCCGAGAGAAAACCGCGGATTCCCGACGATCGAAGGCGTTGCCGCCCTCATCGCTTAGTCTTCTGGTGCGCCCGGCGCCGCGGGGTTCGTTTCTTACCTGCCGGCTTGCCCGGCGGCTTGCCTTTGCGCTTCCTGCGCGCGGGTCTCCTGATTTCCGGCAAGAGCGCCACGTCGTAATTAGCGACGGGAATCTTGTGCCCGATGAACTCCTCGATCTCCGGCAGGCAAACAGCGTAGGTCTCACAGCCGAAACTGATGGCATCGCCGGACGCACCGGCGCGCGCTGTGCGGCCGATGCGGTGCACGTAATCCTCACGGTCCTGCGGCAGGTCGAAATTGATGATGCACTGCACGTCCGGAATATGCAGCCCGCGCGACGCGACATCGGTAGCGATAAGCACCTGCAGTTCGCCGCTCTGGAACTGCAATAACATCTTGAGGCGCTTCTTTTGTGGCACATCGCCGGACATCGCCGTCGCATTGATGTCGTTCGCCCGCAGATAATTCTCGAGGCGCTCGGCCTCGCGCTTGGTGTTGACGAATACCATGATCCGGCTCGAACCCATCTCGCGGATCAGGCCGACGAGCAGCGGAATTTTCTCTTCGTTGGACGGAAAAAAAATCGCCTGTCGCACACGATCGGCGGTAACCTTGTCCGGCTCGACGCGAATCAGTTCGGGTTCGTTCATGTGTTCGTAAGCGAGCTCCATGACCCGGTGTGACAGGGTCGCGGAGAACAGCATGTTAAGGCGCTTCTCTGGCTTGGGGAGGCGCCGCAAGAGGTAGCGGATGTCCTTGATGAATCCGAGGTCGAACATGCGATCGGCCTCGTCGAGCACCGCGACTTGCACGCGGTTGAGCTTGAAAACCCCCTGTTTGAAGTAATCGATGATGCGGCCCGGAGTGCCGATCAGGAGATCGACTCCATCGGCAATGGTGCGGCGCTGCTGTTCGTAGCCGGTACCGCCGAATGCGAGGCCGATAGACAAGCCCGTATGGCCGCCGAGCACGTCGGCATCCTTGGCGATCTGCACCGCAAGCTCGCGCGTCGGCGCCAGGATGAACACGCGGGGCTGCCGGGGGTCCTCGTCGGCGCCGGGATGCGTCAGGATTCGCTGGTAAGCCGCCACCAGGAATGCCGCAGTCTTTCCCGTACCGGTCTGCGCCTGACCCGCCACATCCCGCTGGTCGAGCGCGATCGGCAGGGTCAGGGCCTGAATCGGGGTGCAGAACTCGAATCCGGCGTCCCGGATACCCTGGCGCAAGCGGGGATCAAGCTCGAGGGAGTCGAATCTGAGCTCGGTCAGATGGCTATCGGTCATCGGATCCTGTCAAGAAAATGTGGTTCAGGGGCTTGCAAAATGCTTCGCGAAGGGGTCAAATTATCGCAACATCGACGCGACAATCGTCGTACCTGCCAGTTTCGCTATCATCGAAATCCAAGAGAAGCCGCGATAAAGCTGCGACATATTGCCTGATTGAAGAGGCAGCGTCATCCGTTTTCAAAGGTTCGCCGGTCGCTTAAGACCTGGCGGATTAGACCAACCTTGAATCCCAGACTCGATAATGTGGAGGTAGGACCCGGTGAGCGACAAGATTGTCCACACCAACGATGATAATTTCGATGCTGACGTTCTGCAGTCCGAAAAGCCCGTTCTGCTGGACTTCTGGGCGGAATGGTGCGGCCCGTGCAAGATGATCGCTCCGCTGCTGGACGAGGTGGCGGACGAGTACTCGGACCGCATGACGGTCGCAAAGCTCAATATCGACGAGAACCCGAATACGCCGCCGAAATTCGGTATTCGGAGCATTCCCACATTGATGCTTTTCAAGCGCGGCGAGGTGCAGGCGCAAGCGCTGGGCGCCATGTCCAAACAAAAACTGTCTGAATTTCTGGAATCAAATCTGTGAGAGGATACTTGGGTAATCAAACGAGAAGCCGACCCAAACAGTCGTCTAAAGCAAAAAGTTCGAACGGCCCGGCCAGTCGCCGGCGCCGCAGAAGGCCTCAGCCCGAAACGTTTCCAGACGACGACGGCAACCTGGAGGTAATTTCTCCCGACGAGCTCGAAATGAGCAAGACCGCGATGAACCTGACGGAACTGAAGACCCGTCCGGCATCGGAGCTGGTCGATCTGGCCGAATCGCTCGGCCTGGAGAACATGGCGCGCTCGCGCAAGCAGGACATCATTTTCGCGATCCTCAAGGCGCACGCCAAGAACGGGGAAAACGTCTACGGTGACGGTATCCTCGAGATACTCCAGGATGGATTCGGTTTCCTGCGCTCGGCCGACAGCTCGTACCTGGCGGGACCCGACGATATTTATGTGTCGCCGAGCCAGATACGACGCTTCAGCCTGAGGACGGGCGATACCGTATCCGGACTCATCCGACCGCCAAAGGATGGCGAACGCTATTTCGCATTGCTCAAAGTAGGCCAGATCAATCACGACGCGCCGGAAGCCGCGAAGAGCAAGGTGCTGTTCGAGAACCTGACGCCGCTCTTTCCCAAACAACGCCTCAAGCTCGAGCAGGGCAACGGCAGTACCGAAGACCTGACCGCGCGCATCATCGACATGGTCGCGCCGATTGGCAAGGGACAGCGCGGCCTGATCGTGTCACCGCCGAAAGCCGGAAAGACGATGCTGCTGCAGAATATCGCGTCGGCGATCGCAGCAAACAGCCCGGAGTGTGACCTCATCGTACTGCTGATTGACGAGCGGCCGGAAGAAGTGACCGAGATGGTGCGAACCGTGCGCGGCGAAGTCGTCTCTTCGACCTTCGATGAGCCGGCGAGTCGCCATGTGCAGGTCGCTGAAATGGTTATCGAAAAGGCAAAACGGCTCGTCGAACATAAACGCGACGTCGTCATTCTGCTTGACTCGATCACGCGTCTGGCACGTGCCTATAACACGGTTGTGCCCTCATCCGGCAAGGTGCTTACCGGCGGTGTCGATGCCAACGCATTGCATCGACCCAAACGATTCTTCGGCGCGGCGAGAAACATCGAAGAGGGCGGGAGCCTGACGATTCTCGCAACGGCGCTCATTGATACCGGCTCGAAAATGGACGAGGTAATTTACGAGGAGTTCAAAGGTACCGGTAACATGGAAATTCATCTCGACCGGCGCATTTCCGAAAAACGCGTATTCCCGGCGATCAACATCAATCGAAGCGGAACGCGCAAGGAAGAATATCTCACGGAACCGGAAGAACTGCAGAAGATGTGGGTGCTCAGGAAGGTCCTGCACCCGATGGACGAGCTCGCTGCGGTCGAGTTTCTGTTGAACAAGCTGCAGGATACGAAGACCAACGCCGAATTCTTCGAGGCCATGAAACGATAAAGAAGAAAGCCCCGCAGTCGCGGGGCTTTTTGCTCTTGCAGGGTCTGATTAGCTCTTCCCGCCGACGCTCCAGATACCGTCTCCCTTCGCGGAGAGATACAGGAAGATAAAACAGTAGAGCACAGCGGCGTCACCACGGTTCATGATCGGCAGCCAGTTTTCCGCACTGAAATGCCCCATCCAGTATGCCGCCGCCGCCAGGCCGCTGGCCAGGAAGGCAACTGGAGACGTAAAGAGGCCGATCATGATCAGTGCGCCGCCGATGAGCTCGATCGGCGCGGCGATATAAAGAATATGCGCCGGTGGGTCGAAGGTCCTCGGCGGAAAAATGTTGAATTTCTGGCTGCCGTGCAAGAGAAAGGCAAATCCGGACACGATGCGCAACAGCGCATAGGTCTGGTTTTCGTACTGCTTCATGAATGAAACCATAAAGAGACACCCCTCGTTTGATTTGAGTAGGCCCGAGATACGGCCCATTGTTGGTTTTCTTTTGATCGTCGCACATTAGCCTACCATGAAATCAATCTGCTGCTTGGAGCCTTGCGCGTAAGCGGTTAATGTCGGAATTCACAGAGCATGACAAGGGGATACTGTGTCTGCCGAACTCAGGAAAACGGAGCGCACGACAATCACCAGGCACGAAGAGCGCGGCACCTACGACCGCGCCACCGCCTATGCCATTCTCGACGAAGGCCTGGTTGCTCACGTCGGACTCGATACCGGTGGCGGCGTGATGATTATTCCGATGACTTATGCGCGTCTCGGTGATGATCTTATCCTTCATGGAGCTGTCGCGAGCCGCTGGCTCTCGAGCTTCGAAACCGGCAGGCCGGTAAGCATTTGCGTAACCATTCTCGATGGACTGGTTCTCGCAAAGTCGGCTTTCTCTCATTCGATGAATTACCGGTCTGTAGTCGCCTTCGGCGAGGCAACGCTGGTGAACGATCCAGGCCGGAAGATGATGGCGCTCAAGGCCTTGCTGGATCACCTCCTGCCCGGCCGCTGGGAAGATTCGCGGCAACCCGACGAAAAAGAACTTCAGGCGACGACGGTGCTCACCGTGCCCATCCACGAGGCAAGCGTCAAAATTCGCAGCGGACCGCCGAAGGATGCGCTCAAGGATCTCGAATTGCCTTACTGGTCAGGCGTCATTCCGCTGGGACTGGCCTCGGGGCCAGCGATTGCCGATTCCACTATGAAAGAAGCGAGAGAAGTGCCTGGTTATGCTGTGGGCTACGTCCGCCCACCGCGCGCTACGGGCTAATCCAGCGCTGCAGCGGCACGACCGATCCGCGCGGGAACTCGTCCTGTTCGAGTGCCAGTTCGACATAGCCGTCGGTTCCTGACAATGAGGCAAAATCACCGGATGTATTCGTCGGTACCGGCGTAGCGAGCACGCGTCCGTCGTCGCCGCTTCGCAGTCGGACCGGCATGAAACAGGTGAGCTTTGGCTTGAACGTGACATCTTCGGCCAGCGTCGCGTACTCGAGCGTCGCCATGTCGCGGCCGCTAGCGAGGTAAAGCGCCGGCAGCACGTAATGCCTGCAGCACACGAGGGACGATACCGGATTGCCCGGCAGGGCAAACACGGCCTGCCCGTCGGGGCCGATGCCGAACCACATCGGCTTCCCGGGTCGCTGGCTGATCTTGTGGAAGATCACCTCGACTCCGAGCTCCTCGAGTACCTGTGGTACGTAATCGGCCTGGCCCATCGACACGCCACCGCTAAGGATCAGCACATTCGATTCATCGAGGATCTCGTGCAGCCTCTTGCGCAACAGCGCGGGCTCATCGACCAGGTGTTCGTCTGCCGTTTTCGTGAATCCCTGCCCGGCAAGCATCGCGACCAGCGCTGGGCCATTGGACAAACGAACCTGATGCGGTTCGACCGCCTTTCCGGGCGGCACGAGTTCGTTACCGGTCGACACAACGCGCACTTCCGGCAATCGACTTACCTCGACCTTATCGAGGCCGCAAGACGCGATAATGGCGATGTCCAACGGCGAAATCACGCAGCCCGCAGCGAGCACCGTGTGCCCGACTCCATAGTCGGAACCCTGCGGATGAACAAATTGGAGCCGCTTTGCCGAGTATCCTTCCTCGACGATTGCGACACCGTCCGTTATTTCGATCCGTTCGACGGGAATGATGCAGTCGCTGTTGCGCGGCAGTACGGCGCCCGTCATGATCTCGATGGCATGAGTGGACGAGGTGAGTGTCTGCACCGGGTCGCCGGCGTGTTGTGTTCCCTGTATCCGGAAACGGCGATTGCCACTTGCCAGGAATTCGAACTGAACGGCAATCCCGTCCATCATCACACGGTCGAACGGCGGCTGGTCACGCTCGGCGACGACGGCCTCGCGCAGCACACGGCCGCGGGCTTCTGCCAGTGACACCGTATCGACCGGGAATGTCGGCATTGCGGCAAGAATCGCCTGCGTCGCCTCTGCCGTCGTAATCATCGCTTTGCTGTCGGCCTAGCCCAGCTCACGGGCAATCGCACGGTAGCCGATGTCGCTGCGGAAATAGACCTTGTTCCAGTTGATGCCGTTTACCTGGGTATAGGCGATGTCACGTGCCTCAGCGACGGAATTGCCGAGGCCCACGACGCAGAGCACCCGGCCGCCGCTGGTGACGATATTGTTGTTACTCAAAGCCGTACCGGCATGAAACACTTTATAGGCATCGCTCGCCATTTTCGGCAAGCCGTCGATGATCGCGCCTTTCTCGTAGGCAGCGGGATAACCGCCGGCCGCCATCACCACGCCCAGCGCTGCCCGCGGATCCCAGTCCGCCTTCTGTTCCCCGAGGCGCCCCTGGATGGTTGCCTGGCACAGGTCGACGAGGTCCGTCACCAGTCGCACCATGATGGGTTGCGTCTCGGGATCGCCCATGCGGCAGTTGTATTCGACGACCTTCGGTATACCGTTCGGCGTGATCATGAGACCCGCGTAAAGGAAGCCCGTGTATTCGATACCGTCCGCCCGCAAGCCTTTCAGCGTCGGATTGATGACGAGATCGAGGATCTTCTGTTCGATGTCGCGGGTCACGACGGGTGCCGGAGAATAGGCGCCCATGCCGCCGGTGTTGGGCCCGACATCGCCTTCGTCGCGCGCCTTGTGATCCTGCGAACTGGCGAGCGGCAAGACGTGTCTGCCATCGGTGATAACGATGAAACTGGCTTCCTCGCCTTCGAGAAACTCCTCGACGACGATTCGGCTTCCGGCTTCGCCGAACGCGCCGCCTGCAAGCATGTCGGTGGCCGCCTGCACGGCCTCATCGACCGACTTGGCGACGACGACGCCTTTCCCCGCTGCCAGGCCGTCCGCTTTGATGACGATCGGCGCTCCTCGTGCGCGGATGTAGTCGAGTGCGGGCTTTAACTCTGTAAAATTCCTGTAATCCGCGGTCGGGATGCCGTGTCGTTTCAGGAAATCCTTGGTGAACGCTTTGGATCCCTCGAGCCGCGCCCCGTCCGCGCACGGCCCGAAACAGGCGAGGCCCTGTTCGCGAAAACGGTCGACGATGCCGTTAACGAGCGGCGCTTCAGGGCCGATGATGGTCAGCGCGACCGCCTCTGCCCGCGCGAGCTCAATCAGTCCGTCGATATCTTCGGCTGCAACCGGCACGTTGCGCACGCCGGGCTCGGTTGCCGTTCCGGCATTGCCAGGAGCGACGATGACCTCGTCGACCTTCGGTGATTGGGCGCACTTCCACGCCAGCGCATGTTCCCGTCCGCCACTGCCTACAATCAATACCTTCATGACTCCGACCACTTCGTGGGAGCGACTTTAGTCGCGATCCGGGATCGAGCTATTCGCGGCTAAAGCCGCTCCCACCTGTTTTTGATATGTGCTTAATGCCGGAAATGCCGCATCCCGGTAAACACCATCGCCAGACCGTGCTCGTTGGCGGCAGCGATCACTTCATCGTCGCGCATCGATCCTCCGGGCTGGATGACAGCCGAAATGCCGTAGTCAGCCGCCGTGTCGATGCCGTCGCGGAACGGAAAGAACGCATCTGACGCCATGACCGAGCTGGCAACGGTAAGACCTTCGTCCTTCGCCTTGATCGCCGCAATCTTCGTGCTGTATACGCGGCTCATTTGCCCTGCACCGACGCCGATCGTCATGCCGTCCCTGCAGAACACGATCGCATTCGATTTTACAAATTTTGCGACCTTCCAGGCGAACAGCAGATCGCGCAGCTGGTCATCGGTGGGCGCCTTGTCCGAAACGAAGGTTAAATCCGCTTCCGTCACCCTGCCTGCATCCGATTCCTGCACCAGCAGCCCACCCGAGACCTTTTTGAAATCGAGCACCGTATCGCCGGCCTCATTTCGCTCACCGGTCTTGAGCACGCGTACGTTTTTCTTTTCGCCAAGGACCGGCAACGCATCATCCAGGATGCCCGGTGCGACGATAACCTCGACGAATTGCTTGTCGATGATTGCACGTGCCGTACCGCTGTCGAGATCGCGATTGAAGGCAATGATGCCGCCGAATGCCGACGTCGGGTCCGTTTTGAACGCTTTTTGGTAGGCGTCGAGGATATCCCTGCCGATGCCGACACCACAGGGATTGGCATGCTTGACGATGACACAGGCCGGTTCAGAAAATTGCCGGACACACTCCAGCGCCGCATCACTGTCGGCGATGTTATTGAACGAAAGCGCTTTGCCCTGCAGCTGCTTCGCGCCGGCAAGTGTACCGCTCATCGCAAGCTGGTCGCGATAAAAGGCTGCTTTCTGATGCGGGTTCTCACCATAACGGAGGATTTCGATTCTCGCGCCGGCGTAAACGAGACGCTCGCCGAGCGGGGTGTCTCCCAATGACGACGAAAGGTAACGGCAAATCGCCGTATCGTATGCCGCAGTATGCGCAAATGCCTTCGCCGCGAGGCGACGCCGGTACTCGACTGTCAGTTGCTGTGCCTCGAGCGCTTCGAGGATCGATTCGTAATCGTCCGGATCGACGACGACGGCGACGCCGTCGTGATTCTTGGATGCTGCCCTGATCATGGCCGGACCGCCGATATCGATGTTGTCAATGGCGTCTTGAAGCGCTGCATTGGGCCGGCTCACGGTGTCTTCAAATGGATACAGGTTCACAGCCAGCAGATCGATTGGCTCGATGCCATGCTGACCCATCACGTCGTCGTCGATTCCTCGCCGGCCGA
>JBFHXJ010000053.1:0-27087 GCA_041598995.1 Woeseiaceae bacterium
CGATCCGGATCGTACTTGTAGAGCGGATACGCGCGTGACTCGACGGCGAGCTTCGCCTGGTGATGGCTCATGTCGTCGCCGATGCCGTGCTCGGGCTGGCAGGACGTATACAGGTTGAACAGCGCCGGGCGGCGCGTCATCAATCCCTCGACGAAACCCTCGATCATGTGATTCGCGTGTGCCATCGTGCTCTGCAGGAAATAGGTGGTGCGGTGCGCCATGGCGATGAGCCCGATTTCCTTGCGCACCTCTTCCTTGCCCTTGATCGCGTCGCCGTACTGCGCCATGTCGGAGATCTGTCCCAAGAAACCGGAGGTGCAGGCCTGGCCGCCGGTGTTCGAATACACCTGCGTATCGACGACCAGGACTTTGACCGGCTTGCCCGACATCATGACCCGGGACAGATTCTGGAAGCCGATGTCGTACATCGCGCCGTCGCCGCCGACGGCGACGACCGGTGGACACAGGTTGAATTCCTCCTCGGTAAAATCCTTCCAGCCGAAGTAACGGAATTCCTCGCCTTGAAAATCGAACCGGTCCTCGAGCAGCCGTTCGGCGAGCCTGATGGTCTTGAAGCCATCGGCCATCTTGGCCATGTGGCCTTCGAAGATGCCCATCGCCATCGAAGGACTGTCCTGGAACAGGTGATTCGACCACGGAAAAGGGTACGGATTGAACGGGTAAGTGCTGCCCCACACCGAGGTGCATCCCGTCGCGTTCAGCATGCCCATGCTCGCGCGTCCCTTGCCCGTCGTGCCGGTCGTGTATCGCTTTCTCAGCTCGTCGAGTTTCGCAATCAGCGCGGTCGCCTGTTGCAACCATTCGCGATCGATGGGTTCGGCTTCGTGCGTCTTCTCGACCCGCTCCGCAATTTTCGCGAGCGTCAGGTCGCCGCCAGCCGCATCACTGAGCACCGCCTGCATTTCCTCCGCGTCGCCGACGTCTATCTCGCCGACGAGTTTCATCTGCACATGCTTTTTCAGGTTTGCGATCAGTTCTTCGAGCTTCGCGACGTGCGCCTTCACGCGCGGCTGCATCAGCGCTTCGACGGTCGCGACGAAGAGATGTATGACCGTTTTTTCCGCGCAACCGAGGCAGGCACCGTCGCCGCTTGCGAACGGGAGGTACACATCCTTGTCGAGGAGGATGGTCTCCAGCGCGCCGATGCCTTCTTCGAGACTGTCGACCCGAATGTATTTCGCCGGCGTATTCGGCAGGTCGAGCCAGAAATCCCAGTTCTTGCGCAGCGATGCGATCGACCCGGCGGTCTGTTTGACCGGGCGCAGTGCATCGTCCTTGCAGACCTCGACGCACTCCATGCAGCCTTTACAGGTATAGGGATCGACTGTGATGCTGAGCAGCCCGCCGCCGCCCGCCTGCTTTTTCTCCGGGTTGGTGAAGTAAGGCCGGCACAGCGCAAACTGGAAATCGCCGAGCTCCTCGCGGAAATCGTCGAACTCCGCCTTGAGCTCGGCCTTGCCCTTGTCGTCGAGATTCGTATCAGCGATCGTCGCGTCGATCGCTTGGTCCATGATCGCCCGCACCGACGCCGTTTCCTCGGCCTCGGCAAAGAGCTTGCGCAACCTGATTTCCATCTGCCGGACCGCGCGCGGTAGATGCTCGGTAGTCTTACCGTGCTTCTTCAGTCGTCTGACGACGGTATCGAGGACCTGGCCGGTCTCATTGACGAGCCCCGGAATAGTGGTGTCGGGACAGACCGTGTAGCAGTCGCCGCAGCCGGTGCAGTTCTCTGCAATGAACTCCGGATGCTCGAAGCGGATCGAGGTCATGTCTCGGAAGTGCGAGGACACCGCCGGCATGAGGCTCATGCTCATGAACGGATCCGCCGGCACGGAATCCCCCGCGCCTTGCGCGTACATCTGCCCGGTCTGTGCCCAGAATCGATGAATGTCGGACGCGGCCGACGAGGATTCCGGCTGCCGTTTCACCATCAACGGAACGAGCAACTGGCTCAGGCCCTTACCGCTGGTCTTTTCGTCATCGAGCGGCTTGTCCACGACCTCGTGTACTTCCTCGAAGCCGCGTTGCACGACGCGCATGTTGTCCTCGACCACACGCGCGCCTTTTGTACCGAATTTATCCTGCAGTTGCGCCCTGATCGCGCCGAGCAACTTGTTTTCGTCGAGGCCATGCTTCTCGAGCAACGGCGATGCCGCGAAGAATGCGCCCTGAAACGCAATGCCCTGCATCCGGAGCTGCAATTCGGGATCCGTCGCTTCGTCGCGCGCGATGCGGAATGCGTCAAGGTAAAAGACGCGAATGTCGTTGTCGACGATTTCCTTGCGATAGCGCCACGGAATCGACTTCCAGAATTCCTCGGGCGTCGCCGCATCACTCTGCATCACGAGCACCCCACCCTTGTTCAGGCCCGCAACCGCGTTCGTATGGCCGAACACGTTCGGGTCCGGAGACAGGACCACGTCGACGTAGTAATACTCGCAATTGATGCGGATCGGCTCCGGCGCTGCGGACAGGTAATAACTGGTCGGCTGGCCTTTTTTCTCCGAGCCGTATTTCGGGTTCGCCTTGACGTGATAGCCGAGCAGGTCGAAGAGCGTCATCGCGAGATTCTTACCGGTCGTGATCGCGCCCCAGCCGCCGACCGAGTGCATGCGCACGGTAATGCTGTCCTTCGGCATCAGGTTCGGGTTTTCGCTGCCGTGCAATGCGAGGTCTGCAACGTGAGGATATGCATCCATCACCGACTGCTGATAGACCTCCTGCTTCGGCGTCATCATCGATTTGCGGACGAAGTCGATGGAGAGGTAGAACAATCTTTTCTGCTTGCCATCCGGCAACATGTTCTCGATGGCGGCTATGACGCCTTCCGGCTGCAGGTCACGACTACCGAGCCCGAAAGATCCGGAGTAAAGCGCTGGCATGTCTTCCAATGTCTTGTAGCTCGGAAGGTCGGGATAAGTGAGGTCCTTGCCGTTTGCGGTACGGCCATTCTCGAGGCATTTCGTCAGGGTCGCGCGGATCTCGCGCATCAACGGCAAGTCCGACGCCAGCGGCTGATCGACGCGCTCGAGTACTGCCACACCTTTCTTGCCCTTCAAGAGCCGGCTCAGCAAATCGCCGGGGAACGGACGCCACATCACGAGATTGACCACCCCGACCTTGATGCGGCGTTTTTCGCGCATGTAGTCGGCTACTGCCTCGGCGGTCGGAAGCATGCTGCCCTGCCCGACAATCAGATAATCGGCGTCGTCGCAGCGATAACTCATGACACACCCGTAGCGTCTGCCGGTCAGCGCATGGAAATCGTCGAATGCCCGGTCGGCGAGTTCGCGCACGTGGTCGAAGAAGTAGGGCCGCTGCGCGGCTACGCTCTGCATGTAAGAGTCCTGATTCTGCACGACGCCCGACATGACCGGGTCGTCGACGGTCCAGAGCTCCGGAATGCGGCGACGCCTCGGACCGTAGATGATCTTCTGCGCCGGCGTCGGCGTGTCGATCTCATCGTCCGGTCGCCCGAGATATTCCTCGATCAGCTCACGTTCCGGGATCATCAGCGATTCGATCAGGTGGGTGGTCAGGAAACCGTCCTGACCGACGATGCCGGGCGTCAGCGCGAGTTCCGCGATGCGGTGGGCGATGATATTGAGATCGGCGACGTGCTGCGCGTTTTTTGCGAACAGCTGGAAGAAACCGGTATCGTCGACGCAGTGATAATCATCGTGACCGGCATGCACGTTGAGGCTCGCTTTCGTCATGGCGCGACAACCGATGTTCAGCACGTAGGTCAGGCGCTTGCCGACCGCGGCATATAAAGACTCGTGCATGTACGCGATGCCCTGGCCCGACGAGAAATTCGTGGCGCGCAAACCGGTCATCGCCATGCCCGCCGTAACCGCTGCAGCCGCGTGCTCGCCTTCGGGCTCAATGAAAATGAGTGGCCGGCCGGAGATATTGACGTGTCCGCGCGCTGCCGCCTCCGCCCAGTACTCTCCCATTTGCGTCGACGGTGTGATCGGATAGGCGCCGGCGCCGTCGCTCGACTCGCGTTCGCACATGATGGCGGCGCTATTGCCGTCCATCGCCGCGCGTACGCCGGGATACTTGATCGCTTGCTCTGCTTTTGTCTTCAATGCATCAACTCGCTCAGGTCGGGGCAATCCGGCGTGCGCCGCGGCGCACGACCCTGCGTGCAGCGCGTCCCGTAACCGGTCCTTTGATGGGGTCGAACCACACGATCGCGCCGGTCGGGCAACGTTCGATCGCATCGCGCACGTCGTGGTTCCGCTCGTAATCGATAACCGGCAGATTATTGACCATCGTGATCACTTGCGGGGCATCGACGGCGCACTTGCCGCAGGCATCACAGGCGACTTCGCATTCAGCGAGCGCCGCCTCGCCATGTTCCAGGTTCTTGCAGGCGACCCACAGCCGGTGGCTGACCGGATGCAGGGAAAAGAGGTCCTTGGGACAGGCGTCCACGCAGTCGCCACAGGCGGTGCATTTATCCTCGATGACCACCGGCAGGTCGTGTTCGTTCATCACGATCGCATCCAGGTCACAGACGAGCTCGCAATCGCCCAGGCCGAGGCAGCCCCAGAAACAGCCCTTGCCACCGCCGGCGACCAGGGCTGCCGCGCGGCACGAATCGATCCCTTCGTAGCGGGCGCGATTGCGCGCGACATTGCTGCCGCCGGCGCAGGCCAGCCGCGCGACGACCTTTTCCTCCGCGCCGACGTCGACGCCTAGAAATTCAGCGATGTACTCCCGTTCCTCCTCATTGATAACTGTGCACGTCCCAGGCAATGCCTCGCCGGCGACCATTGCCTCGGCTAAGCCCAAGCAGCCAGGATATCCGCAGGCGCCGCAATTGGTCTGCGGCAGCAGCTGGTGGGCCGCGTCGATACGCGGATCCTCGTCGACATGCAATTTCCTGTGTGCGAGCACCAGCAAAGAGGCAAACAGGAGGCAGAGCGCTGCCAGCGTCGTTACGGCAATGACCATGCGCGGATACCTCGGCCCCTCCTATTCGCCTCATTTTATTGAGGCCGGGCGAGTGCCACATTGTGGAAAGCCCGTACTGTAATGCGGCCGATTACAGAATAGTTTCGACAATGAGGTGATACGGTCGCGGACGAAAGCTAGCTAGGACGAGCCCAGGGAACAGAGACCAGCGTGGAGCTCATTTGAAGAAGACCGCCGGCAACGTCAGGCGACAACCGATGGACCTGCCTCTGGCGCAGGTGCCGGTGGGCCGTGTACACGTCATTGCGGAACGCTGCAAGGAATGCAGTTTCTGCATCAATTATTGTCCGACCCAGGTTCTCGTTTATTCGGAAGAAATCAACGAAAAGGGTTATCACTACCCCATCGTCGCCGAGGGCAAGGAAAAATCCTGCGTAAACTGCAAGTTCTGCGACCTGATCTGTCCCGAACTGGCGATTTACACGACGGAAGCCAAAGACGACGACAACGCCGAAACACAGGCAGAAGCCACCGATGAATGATAGCGCCGTAACCGCGAAAGCGGACGAGTTGCAGGAACCGCGCGTCCTGACGGGCAATCATTTCATGCTCGGCGATCACGCCTGTGCCGAAGGCGCGATCGCCGCGGGGCTCGACTTTTTCGCGGGCTATCCAATCACGCCGTCGACCGAAATCGCCGAGCACATCGCGCGCCGCTTACCGCCATTGGGCGGCCGCTTCGTGCAGATGGAGGACGAGCTCGGCAGCATCGCTGCAATTATCGGCGCTTCCGCCGCGGGCGCGCGCAGCTTCACCGCAACCTCCGGCCCGGGGTTCAGCCTGATGATGGAGAACATCGGCCTCGCGGCGATGATGGAGCTACCTTGCGTCATCGCCGACGTGCAGCGCGCGTCGCCCTCGACCGGTTTGCCGACGCTCGTCGGCCAGTCGGACATACTCCAGGCGCGCTGGGGATCGCACGGCGATTACGGCATCATCGCTTACTGCCCGGCGTCCCCGCAGGAGTGTTTCGATCTCACGGTGAGCGCATTCAACGCGTCCGACAAGTACCGCGTGCCCGCCTTCATCATGATGGACGAGGTCGTCGGCCACATGACCGAACGCGTGATCATCCCGCCGGCCGATCAATTGCCGATGACAGCGCGCAAGCGACCGCGACAGCCCCCAGGCGACGCACCGTTTTTCAGTTACCGGCCCGACGAAGACCTCGTGCCGCCGATCGCACACGCCGGCGAAGGCTACAAGGTTCACATGACCGGCCTGACGCACGACGAGCGTGGTTATCCGGCGCTCGATGCGGAAACGCACAACCGGCTCGTCAATCGCCTCGTGGACAAGGTGCGCCTGAATGCGGCCGATATAGAAATGTATGAAGAACTCAGTACCGAGGATGCCGACACGATCGTGATCTCCTTCGGCTGCACCGCACGCTCGGCCCGGCATGCCGTCGTCGAGGCACGAGAGGAAGGACTGAAGTGCGGGTTTTTCCGCTTGATCACCGTGTGGCCGTTTCCCGAAACACGCATTCGTGAACTCATCGCGAAAGGCAAGGTGAAGCGATTCATCGTTCCGGAAATCAATCTCGGGCAATTGAGGCGCGAGGTCGAGCGCCTGACGCAGTTGCCCGTGTTGCGTTTGAACCATGCCGGCGGCACCATGCCGACGCCAAGTGCCATCCTGGAGTTGATCAGATCATGACGGTACCCGAACAGACCCTCAGACCCGCCGCGGAGATTCACCCGATCGACAAGCTGATGCGAGCCGATCGCCTGCCGCATATCCTCTGCCCCGGCTGCGGCATCGGCACCGTCATCCACGGATACGTGCATGCCGTCGCGGCGTCCGGCGTACCGGAGGACAAGCACGTTTGCGTATCCGGCATTGGCTGCAGCGGCCGCGCCGCCGGTTATGTCAATGTCGACTCGTATCACACGACACACGGGCGCGCGCTGCCGTTCGCCTTAGGCATAGCCGTTCACAATCCCGAACTCAACGTGACCGTCATCAGCGGCGACGGCGACCTGACCGCCATCGGCGGCAATCACCTGATTCACGCGGCGCGGCGCAACGTCAACCTGAACGTCATCTGCATCAACAACTTCAACTACGGCATGACCGGCGGCCAGGTCGGGCCGACGACACCGATCGGCGCCAAGGGGACGACCGCGCCGATGGGTGCCGTCGAACAGCCCTTCAATCTGCCGTATCTCGCCAAGGCGACCGGCGCTATATTCGTGGCGCGCTGGACCATACTGCACGTTCGCGAATACACCGAGGCAGTGTTGCGATCGATGCAGAAGAAAGGCTTCAGCTTCATCGAGATTCTCGCCCCCTGTCCGACGAGCTTCGGTCGGGCCAACGCGATTGGGGATGGCCTGCACGAAGTAGACATCTATCGTGAGCGCTGCCGGATAGAGAACGGCGCGCGAAATCTCGAGGAACTCGATATCGATCTGGTCGATGCGAGCAAGACGATCACGGTCGGCAATTTCGTCGACGTGGAACGGCCCGCATTCGCGGCGTAGCGGCACGTAAGATGTCCGGAACTGGCAAAAAAGCCGCGAACTCGACCACCCAGGTCCGAATCGGTGGCGTCGGCGGCCAGGGCATCGTTCTGGCCGGCCGCCTGCTGGGACAGGCCGCCGCGCTTTACGACGGAAAGGAAGCGGTATGCACGCAGTCATACGGACCGGAAGCGCGCGGCGGTGCGTCGCGTGCCGATGTCATCATTTCGAACAAGCCGCTCGATTATCCCTACGTCACGAAAGCCGACATCCTGGCGGTTCTGTTTCAGGAGGCCTACGTCAGATTCCGCGACCGGGTCGCGCCTGGCGGCTTGATGTTCGTCGACACCGAGCTGGTGAAACCGGATAAAGGCGAAATCAACGTCAGCGGTCTGCCGGCCACGCAGATCGCCAAGGACCTGGGCAGCCGCATGGTCGCCAACATCGTCATGCTCGGCTACCTGATCGAAAAGACCGGCATCGTGAGCCGCGAGTCGCTCGAGCACGCGATTCGCAACAGCATGAAGGCGCAGCATATAGATATCGATTTGAAAGCGCTCGATGCCGGCATCGGCTATGCCCGCAGTGAGGCCGCCGCATGACGGATTCGATACTGATCGTCGGCGGCGGCATCGCCGGGCTGCACGCGGCGCTCCAGTGCGCGAACGGCGGTGCGCGTGCGATCGTCGTCGAAAAAGGTCCGATCGTCGGCGGCAAGCTTGCCGCGACCATGACGGATGCATCCGCCATCGGCAATCGCGCGGAAGGCGAGAGAGCACCGTTGTTCGAGGCGCTCGAGCAAAATGACTTGATCGAGATCATCACGCTGGCCGATCTCGAAAATATCGAAGGCCGGCCGGGCAACTTTACGGTTTCGATTCGTGAGCGTGCCCGTTTCGTCACGGACACCTGCACCCGCTGCAAGCTGTGCCGCGCCGTCTGCCCGGTCGTCGTGCCGAACGAGTTCGATGCCGGCCTGACCTATCGCAAGGCGATTTATACGCCGATGGCCGAGACCCTGCCGGCCCCGTGGGTTATCGACATCGAAAGCTGCCTCAACACGCCGCCGAATTACCTGCCGTGCAACCGCTGCATCGAATCCTGCGAGGACGATGCCATCCACTTCAACCTGCCCCTCGACACTGTCCGCGAGCGCCAGGTCGGCGCGGTGATCCTTGCGCCTGGTTTCCGCGTCGAGGGCGGTGAGGATTTCGCGGAGCTCGGCTACGGCTCGCACCCCGACATTGTGATGTCGGGCGAACTGCAACGTCTCCTCGAGTCGCCCGGCCCGACCGGCGGTTACGCCTCGAAACCCTCGAACGAGGAGTATCCGGCGTCCGTGCTGCTGGTTCTCGACGACCCCTCGCATTTCGCGCTGTACATCGTTGCGAGCCAGGTGCACCAGCTCCTGGAGCAGGACGTCGAAATCGTGAACGTACTCGTGCTGTCACAGCCGCAGAAAAACGAGGACTATCCCGAAGTATCGGAGCTCGTGAATGCGACCGGCATGCAGGTACACTGGGGCACGATGTTCAAGGTCGACCCGACGGACGACAACACGCTTGACGTTTCCTACGAGGATCTCGGCGCGAAACGCCTTGTCAAATCGACTTACGACATGGTCGTGCTGTGCGCCGAAGTACGGCCCCCGGACGGTCTCGACGAACTGGCGACATCGATCGGAGTGGAGCTTGCCGACAGCGGATATATTGCCGTGAAGGACGCGAACGGATCCGGTGTCGCAACTTCACAACCAGGCATTTTCGTTGCGGGATGCGCCAGCGGCCCGAAAAACATCAAGGCGAGCATCGCCGATGCGAACGCGGCGGCTGCCGCGGCGCTGGCGCAGCTCGATCCGCGGTTGTTGCAGTCCGACGCTGCCGTGACGGATAGCGCGGCGCAAGCCGCCTCACCGCTACCGCTTGCCGGTGAGGACATGCGCAGGCAGATCGAGCAACTTTTGTACGCCCTGATTGACCGTCCCGAAAGCTGACCGGCGCATCGACGCGCCACGCACCCGTCACGTACGTGTAATCCGAAGGATGCGATTGGCATTCCACGATGTACATTTGCGCTCAAGATTGGTTTCACAGGTTTTATCGCGAAGCCTTCGACGCATTCAGGTTTACGCGTAGTGCACGTCACCGAACAATTGCACGGAGGACGCTGTGATGAGTGCGAGCACCGCCAGCACACCGACTAATGAGCAGCTACTCGACATGTACGAGAGGATGCAACTCATTCGCCATGTCGAGAAACAACTGAGCGAGGACTTCAAAGCGGGACGGCTGCCGGGCGCGGTGCACTTGTACGTCGGGCAGGAAGCTGTCGCCGTCGGCATGTGCCAGCACCTCGACCGCACGGACTGGATCACCGGAACGCATCGCGGGCATGGGCACTACCTCGCGAAAGGGGGCGACCCGAGCGCAATGCTCGCCGAGATCTACGGCCGCGAGAACGGCATCTGCAAGGGCATGGGCGGCTCAATGCACGTGGCGGATTTTTCCCTGGGCATAGTCGGCGCCAACGGCATCGTCGGCGGCGGACTCGCGATCACGGCCGGCGCCGCACTCGCCGCCAAACTCGACAAAAGAGGCCAGGTCGCCGTTTGTTTCTTCGGCGACGGTGCCGCCAATCAGGGCGTGTTCATGGAAACGCTCAATGTCAGCACCCTGTGGAAACTACCGATGATCTTCATGTGCGAGCACAACACCTACTCCGAGTTCTCGCCGACATTCACCGTTACTGCGGGGGAGCTCGCAGATCGCGCCGCTGCATTCGGCATGCCCGCGACGGTCGTCGACGGCAACGATGTCATCGACGTATGGGAAGCCGCAGGAGCCGCCGTCAAACGAGCACGGAACGGTGATGGGCCGTCCTTTATCGAAGCGCGGACCTACCGCATCCACGGTCACATCGAGGCAGAGGTCCATTTCCTGAGCAGTACCTACCGCGACGATGCAGAGATCGAGCACTGGCGTAAGCGAGATCCGATCGACCGCCTGCGAAAGCACATCCTGGAATGCGGCGCCGCCGACGAGAGCGCGCTGTCGATCATCGACGCACGCATCCGGGAAACGGTGGCGGCCGCGGAGCAGTTCGCGCAGTCGGGTCCGCCGGCGAGCGAGAAACTCGTGTTCGAGCTGATGTCGGTCGGGCAGCAATGAGGGAGCAGGTCGATGACCAGGAAACGTTACATGGAAGCCATCAACGAGGCGCTCATCGAGGAGATGGAGCGCGATCCCAAAGTGGTCCTGTACGGTGAAGATGTCGAGATCAGCATGTTCGGCGACACCCTGGGCCTCATTGACAGGTTCGGCCGGGATCGCATCTGGAACTCGCCGATCTGTGAGGCGACCTTGACCGGTATGGCCGTCGGCGCCGCCGCAGCAGGTTACCGGGTCGTGTTGCACATGATGTTCTCCAATTTCATCTATACCGGCTTCGACGCTATCGCGAACCAGATGGCGAAACTCAGGCTCATGACCGGCGGCCAGGTGAAACTGCCGATCACGGTGCTCGCCGGCTACGGCGCCGGTGCATGCAATGCCGCGCAACATTCGGACACGCCCTATCCGGTCCTGATGAATGTCGGCGGCGTAAGGGTCGCGATCCCGGCATCCCCGGCCGACGCCAAGGGACTCCTGAAGGAGGCGATCCGCGGTGACGTACCGACATTTTTCCTCGAAGCGACCGGACGCGGTGGCGAGATGGGCGAGGTCCCTGACGAGGACTACACGACGCCGTTCGGCGTCGCCTCTGGATTGAGAGAAGGCAAGGACATCACCATCGTCTCGATGGGCACGATGGTCAAACCCGCGGTCGCCGCCGGCGAAATGCTGAAAGAACGGGGCATCGACGCGGAAGTCCTCGATTGCAGGACGCTCGTGCCGCTCGATGAAGCCGGCATCGTCCGGTCGGTCGAAAAGACGGGGCGCGTCGTCGTGGTCGACGAAGCACGCGATCGTTGCAGCGCCGCAAGCCATATAGCGGCCGTGATCGCGGACAAGGCTTTTCCCGCGCTGCGCGCACCAGTCAAACGCGTCACCGTGCCCGATGTGTCGATGCCTTACGCACCGAATGCCGAGCAGGCCGTGTTGCCCGACGCGAAACGTATTACCGAGACGGTTCAATCGCTTTTTGCCTGAAGGATGAAAGTCAACCTCAAACTCGCGCGCATCGGCATGAACATGCAGGAAGCGACGATCACCAAGTGGCACAAGCAACCGGGTGACACGTTTCTTGGTGGCGAGGAGCTCTACGACATCGAAACGGAGAAAGTCACCCAGGCAGTCGAAGCGACTGGCGACGGCCGGCTCATCGAAATACTCGTACCCGAAGGCACGGAAGCCCAGGTCGGTCAGGCGGTCTGCTCAGTCGAGATGGAATTGAGGAGCAACAGCTGAGAATTCACGGAGACCGGTATGGATCTCAAACTAAAAGACCGCAAAGCCATCGTGACCGGTGCGACGCGTGGTATCGGGCTGCGCATCGCACGTCAGCTCGCCGACGAAGGCGTTCATTTAGGCATCTGCGCACGCACTTCTGATGCAGTCAAAGTAACGATTGACGAACTGAAGACGAAAGACGTGAGTGTCGTCGGCGATGCCGTCGATGTATCGGATGCCGAAGCCTTTCCGAGATGGATCGATACGGCGGCCAAAAGCCTCGGCGGGCTCGATATCTTCGTTTCGAACGTATCCGCAGGACCTTCCACCGCGGGCGAGCAAGGCTGGCGTAATCTGTTCGAGTGCGACCTGCTCGCCGGCGTGCGCGGCTGCGAAGCCGCACTGCCGTTTCTTAAGAAGTCCGACGCGGCATCGATCATTCTGATCGGGAGCATTTCCGGCGTGATGGCCAAGGCACTACAAGCACCCGGCATTCACGCATACGGCGCGACCAAAGCGGCACTCATTGCCTACGGCGCGCAGATCAGCAAGGAACTCGGCAAGGACGGTATTCGCGTCAACATGGTGTCGCCCGGCGCGATCTATTTCGAAGGCGGTCCGTGGGACTTCATCAAGCAAAACGCGCCCGAGGTCTACGACGACGCGGTCAGCCACACCGTGTGCGGCCGCCTCGGCACACCCGAGGAAGTCGCCGCAACCGTCGTGTTTCTCGCAAGTCCGGTATCCAGCTATACCACGAGTCAGAACCTGCACGTCGACGGCGGCTTCATGCAGCACGTCGCATTCTGACAGCGATACGACCTTATTTTGCTTTCGTCAGAAACCGGATATCGTCATCGAGCCCGGTCATCTCCCAGCGCGCGAGCGAGATCGGAATGCTGTCGATGCGGTTCAGCCGGTCGAAAAAGTCCTTCATGCGAAACGCCTCACCGTGTTCTTCCATTTGTTTCGCGTAATCCGCCAGGGTGCGCTCGAGCAGGTACTTGCCCGTGACGTAACTCGTGCCGTAACCCGGCTGACGCAAGTACAGATGCTGTTCGAAGATGACGAGGTCGGGCTCCGTCTTCATCCAGCCGCGCGGCGTCCAGTCGATGTGCACGCGGCCTGCCTCTTCCATCGTCATTTCGTTGGCATGCGCATACAGGGAGCCGAGTCCGCGAGCCGCGCGCTGCGCCAGCATGATCCAGACGAGCTCGCGCGAGCGCGGACTGCCATCATAGAGACCCGCGTGCATGAACATCTCCTCGACGCCCGTTGCGGTGCCCTCGTTGCGGCTGTCGTAGATGTTGTACAGCACGGAACCCTGCCGCACCGGACTCGGATGCGGTTCGAGATCCATTCTGGCGAGCTCGAACCAGTGATAGAAATGCGTGAAGAGCGGCGCCGGGTCGTAATGCGCCGCGATCCAGAAGAAGTTTCGCTCCGCTTCCGGCACGAATGAACCCAGGTGCTCGCGCATCGCCGGCTCCATGTACTCCTCGACCGTGAGGATTTCCTTGTCGGCGAGGAAGCGCATGATGCGCGTCGCGGCCTTGTCGGCCATTTCATCGTACGCCGCTGGCGTCGAAGCGGCGACCAGCGGCGGCAGGTCCTTGTTGCGCTGCTCCTCGAGTTTCAGCGACGACCACGCGCGGTCGAGCTCCCGTTTCAGCAGCGCCACTTCCTGTTCCCAGGTCATCGGAACGAGATGCACGTTCTGCTGGTACCAGGTGTAGTTTTCCTTGCCGATGCCGGACGGGCCGCTTTTCGATGGCGCCTGCGCCTCGAGCCACGATATCAGCTCGTTTGTTGCCAGCAGTGAATCGTCGATGACGGACCTCAGTTCCCCGTTGTTGCTGTCCGCAAACGTATCCTGCAGTTTCTCGAGGTTGGCGGCCTGGTCGCGGATGTCGCGAATGCCCGCAATCCAAAGGTCGCGCGCATTACCGGTCAGGTTTGACCGCGCTTGCTTCATCAGCGGCGGGATGACGGACAGCTCCGTGGCGAGCCTCTGCTGTTCCGACGCCGTCAGCGGGAATTCGTAAGTCCAGAGCTCGACGACGGCGTGGTGCGTCGGGCCTTCGTGTGCCGGCACGTCGCTGCGGTAAGTCCAGATCGTGTTGTAGAAAGCCGGGTCACGCGCCCAGGGCTTCAAGACGCGGTGATTGAAGTCGTAGCCGTTCATCTCGGCACGGACAATGTGCCAGTCGACCTGTTGTGCGACCGGCCATCCGCCCGGATCGATGCGGTGCAGGTGATTCCTGAGTGTGAGGAAGGTCTCGTAACGCGACGCGAATGTCCCGGCCGTGTAATCGGGCGCCCCATCGAACGTCGGCGGCGTCTCGAAATCCCGCCACTCGGCAAAGAGTTCGAGCAGATCGTCGTAATTCCCCTCGGCGTTCGCGCGCTGCATCATGCCGGGCATTGCTACAGTGACGCAGAGCAACAGGAACCCGACGGTGCTTGCACGGTTGCTTGTTTTCATGCCGTTTCCCACCCCTGAGTCGGCAATCCGGAACCGGAGATGATACCGCCAGATCAAGCTGTCATCAGATCGCGACTTCTGCAGCATCGCACATCGTTCGCCTCGGATCGCGGGCGTAGCAAGGCAGCGCGGCAGATCGAGCGATAGCTCACCCAAAGATCTTAATTAGAAAGTTTCGAGGTAAGTTGTCTATATCATTAATCTAAAGCTAATAAATATGAGAGCATTGCCAGGCTCTGATGCCACCCGGGCGCGCGATGAGCGACTCGGCTCCAGGCTTCGCCCCTGCTCCCGTAACCTCTTGGGGTATGGCAAATACCTTGAGCGATCTCAGTGTGCCGTTAAACTGGCGGTTCCGGATGACTGATCTCCGGCCTGCAAAGGGAGTTGACCGACATGTCCAGCCTCATCACACGCCTCGACCTCGACGATCGCCTGCGCACGGACAAGTTGAGGCGATACGCACTGCAGTGCTCGCTGGCCACCGCAGTGGTGCTGATCCTGCTCGTCGCACTGGATGCCATGACCCAGACCGTGCTCATCGCCGCGCTCGGCGCAACGACTTTCATCGCGTTCGCCCTGCCCCGTTCGCTGGTATCGAGCCCGCGCTGCCTGATCGGCGGCTACCTCGTCGGCATGTTCGCGGGCACGCTCATGTCGACGCTCAATGCCTCGTTCGGCGTCGCTGACCCGGTCATGTCGAATGCCGGCCTGATCGTTTTTGGCGCGCTGGCCACCGGCATCGCCATGTTTCTGATGGTCGTGACCAAGACGGAACACCCGCCCGCCGCCGCACTGGCCTTAGGCCTCGTCATGAACCAATGGAGCGGGCTGACACTCGTCGTGATCATGGTCGGCGTCATCGTCCTGTGCCTTTCGAAGCGCGTCGTACTGCCGCATCTCATGGACCTGCTATAGCGCGCGGATCCGCGGCGCATCGGATAACCCTTATAGGCACGGTACCGGGTACTCGGGTACATACCGTACTGACATGACGACGTTGTTCTCACACCGCTCGATCGGTGCGGTATGCGCGCTGTGCCTCGCCCTGTCGCCGCGCGTCTTCGCAGATGCGACGGCATCCCAGGACACCGCCGTCCGCGCACCGCTCTTCGCCGATCACGAGGCCCTCGCGGTGACAATCGAAGCACCGCTGACAACCATAATCAAAGAGCGTCCGGACGAAGAATATCTCGACGGAAAACTCAGCTTCCGTGACGGCGACGGCAGGGAACACACCTTCGACCTGAAATTGCGGACTCGGGGCAATTTCCGTCGCCGGGAAATGATCTGTAAATTCCCGCCGCTGCGCCTGAATTTTCGCAAGAAACAGGTCGAGGGCACGCTGTTCGACGGGCAGGACAAACTCAAACTGGTCACGCATTGCCAGCAGAACAAGCCGACGTATGAGCAAATCATGCTGCGGGAGTACCTCGCCTATCGAATCTTTGCGCTCCTGACGGACAAGAGCTTCAGCGTGCGCCTTCTGCACATCAATTACGTCGACACCGAAGGTCACAATTCACGCGTGAAATTCGGCTTCGTGCTGGAGGACGACGAGCACGTCGCGCAGCGAAACGGCATGAAATCAATGAAGACGGGCAACGTCACCCATGCCGATCTGGACAGGTCCGACGAAAACCTCGTCAATGTATTCATGTACATGATCGGCAATACCGACTTCTCCCTCGTCCAGGGGCCGCCCGACGACGATTGCTGCCACAATTCCATGCTCCTGTCGGCTACCGATGGCCGACCGTATACGCCGTTGCCCTACGATTTCGACTTCTCAGGCCTCGTGAACGCGCCCTACGCTGCGCCAAATCCGCGATTTCGCCTGCGCAGCGTGCGAAGCCGGCTCTACCGCGGACAGTGCGCCAATAACGATATGCTGCCAGTGACGTTCCGTCGATTCCTGGACCGGAAAGACGAGATTTTCGCCCTCTTCGACGAAATCGTCATGTTCAGCTCCAGCACCAGGCGCGTGACGAAACGCTACCTGAACTCCTTTTATTACGTGATCACGGAACCGGAGATAATTCGCCTCGAATTTCTTGAACAGTGCGTCCCGTCGAGTCAAGATGTGACGAGCTGAGCCGATGCATACGCACCCGGAAATCCGTGCCCTCGACGACAACAAGAATACTCGCGGCAACGCTCGCCCTCGTCAGCCTGACGACTGAGCTCGCCCGCTCACAGCCCGCGCAAGACGTCGTCCTCCTGGAATCGAACCTGATGATTCCGATGCGTGACGGCGTGCATCTCGCTACTGACATCTACGTCCCGACGTTAGACGGCCAACCGGTTTCGGAAAAGCTGCCGGTGCTGCTGCAACGGACACCGTACGACAAGACCGGAGCGCGGCTGGTCGAGTCGGCCCGATTCTTTGCTGCAAACGGCTACCTCGTCGCGCTGCAGGACCACCGCGGCCGCTACGCCTCGGAAGGCGAGTTCACGAAATACGTCGGGGAAGGCCAGGACGGTTACGACACGATCGAGTTTCTCGCCAACCTGGCATACAGCGATGGGCAGGTCGGCATGTGGGGTACGTCTTATGCCGCACACGTCCAGGCCAATGCCGCCAAACTGTCACCACCACATCTGAAGACCATCGTCCTCAACATGGGCGGTATGTCGAATGGCTGGGACCACAAGATCCGCAATCACGGCGCGTTCGAGATCCAGCAGCTGACCTGGGCGTTCCGTCAGCTCGCGTTGGAAAGCGATGACCCGGTCATTCGCAGGATGCTCGATGCCGAGCGCGTGCATGACTGGCTCACGGTCTTGCCGCTGCGCAAGGGACTGAATCCGCTGTCGGTTGCACCGAACTTCGAGGATTACCTCCTCACGATGATGACCCACGCGAATTACGACGAGTACTGGCAACATCCGGATATCAACTGGGTCGAGCACTACGACGACACCGCCGACATCCCGATGCTCCTGATATCGGGCTGGTATGATTCCTACGCCGGTGGGACGATCAGGAATTTCGTCGAGCTCAAGAACCGCCTCGAATCGCCTGTGCAGCTGATCATGGGGCCCTGGACGCACGGCGGCAACACACAGTCCCATGCCGGCAATGTCGAATTCGGCGCCGCCGCGGCAATCGAGGATTTTCACCACGAGTTTCACCTGCGATGGTTCGACCAGCACCTGAAAGAGATCACCGACGCTGCACAGGAAGCCGACGTGCGCATCTTTGTCATGGGTATGGGCGACGGCCACCGTGATGAAAACGGACGCCTGTATCACGGTGGCTTCTGGCGAGACGCCGCAGACTGGCCGTTACCAGGAACCAGCGCGACGCCGTACTATTTGCACGAAGATGGCTCCCTGAGTACGGTCCCGCCGTCGGTCAACACCTCACGCACGACATTTACGTTCGATCCGCAGGATCCGGTGCCGACCATCGGCGGCGCGTTCTCGAGCACGAGCCCGGTGTTCGAACCCGGGGCCTTCGACCAGCGTGAAAGCGACGACGTCTACGGCTCGGTGAAGCCTTACCTGCCCCTGAAATCCCGCGGCGACGTGCTCGTTTTCCAGACCGATCCGCTCGAAAAAGACATCGAGGTCGTCGGCCCGATTGTCGTGAGGCTATACGTATCCTCAACGGCGCTCGATACGGACTTCACGGCGAAGCTCATCGACGTTTATCCGCCGACCAACGATTATCCCAGCGGCTACGAGATGAACCTGACGGACGGCATCCTGAGGACACGTTATCGCGAACGGCCGGACCGGCAAAAGCTGATGGTCCCCGGCGAGATCTATGAGCTCGCGATCACGCCCTTCCCCACCGCCAACCGGTTCAAGAAAGGTCATCGCATCCGCATCGACATCTCGAGCAGTAATTTTCCGCGGTTCGACGTCAACCCGAATACCGGCGAACCGCTCGGCAGGAACCGCAGGGCGATCAAGGCAGACAATTCCGTCTATCACGACGCGAACCACCGGTCACACGTGCTGTTACCGGTCGTTCCGGCCGGTTGATATCGTTTGCGGCAATGGACTCACGGAGCGAAGAGAAATGAACGATGCGATCTCGCGACGACAATTCATCCAGGCTTCCGGTATCGCGATCGGTGGCACGGCAATCCCCGCGATTCCGACGTCCGCGTCCGCGGCAACCGCCCTGGCACTCGCCAGCAACCCGCCGGATGTCACCCGGCAGCTGGCTGCCTGGCTCGTGCAGTCGAGCTTTGGTGACATCCCCGCGCGTGCGCGTTACGAGGCCGTCCGATCGATGTTCAACTGGGTCGGCTGCTGCCTGGGCGGCGCCCGTCACATCACGACCGATCGTGCGCTCGCCGCGTTGGCGGAATTCTCCGGCAAGCCCGAGGCCACCGTGCTCGGCCGGGAAGAACGCCTCGACATCCTGCACGCGGCGCTACTGAACGGCATTACCTCGCATGTGCTCGACTACGACGACACGCACCTCGAGACCATCATCCACCCGGCAGGCCCGGTCGCCTCCGCCATCCTCGCGCTCGGCGAACGGAAGCACACGAGCGGTGAGGACTTCATGCACGCCTTCATCTTAGGTGTCGAGGTCGAGTGCCGCATCGGCAAAGCCGTGTATCCCTCGCATTACGAGCGCGGCTTTCATATCACCGGCACCGCCGGCGTGTTCGGCGGTGCGGCGGCGGCCGGCAAGCTTCTGGGGCTCAGCGAGCAGCAGATGATCTGGGCACTGGGGATTGCCGCCACGCAGTCGGCCGGCTTGAAAACCATGTTCGGCACGATGTGCAAGGCATTCCATCCCGGCAGTGCCGGCCAGAACGGATTGAAGGCGGCGTTGCTCGCCTCGAAAAACTACACCAGCGATAACGGCGCGATCGAGGCAATGGAAGGCTTCGCCTTCGCCTATTCCGACGCAGTGGACTTTTCACAGATCACCGACAATCTCGGCGGCACTTACGAGGTCGAACGCAATACCTACAAACCCTTCGCCTGCGGCATCGTCACGCACCCGATCATCGACGGCTGCATCCAGTTACGCAATGAGCACGACCTTAAGGCTGAACACATCTCCAAAGTATCGCTGCGAGTCAATCCCCTGGTACTGAAACTGACCGGCAAGAAGAAGCCACAGATCGGGCTCGAAACCAAATTCAGCATCTACCACGCGAGCGCGGCGGCAATCATCCGCGGTTCCGCAGGCCCGAACGAATTCACCGACGAGACCGCGCAGGACCCGGAGATCATCGCCCTGCGCGACAAGGTGGAAGCGCGGGCCGACGAATCCGTGAGCGAGGAAGAGGCTTTCGTCAGCATCACGCTGAATGACGGCACCGTGCTTCAAAAACACATAGAGCACGCCATCGGCAGCATCGAGCGGCCGATGAGTAAGGAAGCGCTGGAGGAAAAATTCGCTGACCAGGCGACGTTGCCGGCAGGTCAGGTCGAGCGGATGATGGCATTGTGCTGGGACATCGAATCACTCGGTGATGTCAGTGCTATTGCCGATGCTTCGGTCCCGGCTTGATGTAAATGGATTACCTGGTCGAGATTAGACTTGTGTGGGAGCGTTTTCTGTACATGGAAGCACTTATGTCGCTGTGCACATCGGATGTGCAGGCAGCGACCCATTGGTGAACAGCTGTCCATGATCAACGCGATTACATTGCTGAAGCGCCGGCCCGACCTGTCGGTCGAGCAGTTCCAGGAATACTGGCGACTCCGGCACGCGGACGTCATCGCGAGGCTCCCCGGGGTCGAACGCTACGCGCAGTCGCACCCGCTCCCGGCGACCTACCGTGACGGCGACCCCATCTACGATGGCATCGCCGAGCTGTGGGCGAGGAACAGCCAGGCGTTCCGGGATATCGGTGTGAGCGAGGCCTATAAAGAAGTTCAGGCCGATGAATCACATTTTCTCGATCGCAAGTCGATCGCGCTGGTGCTGACCGATGAGCACCTCATCAAAGACGGTCCGGCCACCGACACGGCCGTGAAGTGGATCCGGTTCTTCAACCGCAAGGAGGGTATGACGGTCGAGGACTTTCAATCCTACTGGCGCGACACGCACGGCGCGCTGATGGCGGCGCTGCCGGCACTCGTACGTTACCTGCAGTGCCACGCGCGCGCGGGCGCCTACGCAAAAGGCCGGCAACCCGCTCACGACGGTGTCGACATGACCTGGTTCGCCTCACTCGATGCGTGGCACAGCGCCATGGAATCCGCAGCATACGGCCGCGCCCGCGCCGACCAGGCTAACTTCCTGGTGCCGCGGGATTGCCCGCAGGTCATCGCCAGGGAATACCTGTTGATCGACTGACGCTGGTCCGGGAAAGCTTCGCCTCGATGTCGCGCCGTTTCGGCGAGACGAGAGATTTAATTAAATTTCTTCACGCGGCCCGGCAAGCAGGAGCGCCGCCCCGGCTTCGGCGGTGCTTAAACGCAACGATCATCACAGGGCGCCAGTGCGTGACCGTTCAGCTTCTCTGCGAAAAACAGCTTCTTGCGAAGCCGCTAGCAGATTCGACTCCCCCGTTCCATCGTGGATTACCCCTAACGCATTTCCGGATTGTCCCGCTGTGGGTGGCGTTCACTTTTTAATATCCTCGGGCCACTCCCCGAAAATCGCCAAATTTAATTATTTCCGGCGGATTACAGGGTAAGCCACTCACCGACAGCGCGAGCCAGACCATGCAGAAACTGGACCCCGGCAAGACCGCAGAAACCCACTTTGAGACGGACGGCAACCAGTACAACGATATCCTGGATGTCATCAGCGGCCGCAAGAGTATTAGGCGGTACAAACCCGATCCGGTACCCGACGAGATGATCGATCGAATACTGGAATCCGCACGCTGGGCGCCTACCGGCGAGAACTACCAGCCGTGGCGTTTCATCGTCGTCAGGGACCAGGAGACCCGCAACAAGATCGGCGATCTGGCCAAGGTCGGCAGCGGCTCGCGCATGACGGCCTGGTATTGCATGGGACACATGCAGGAACGCTTTGCTGCGATAGAAGACCCGGAAAAACGGGCGCGCGTCCTGCGTTTCATGTACTCGGGTGAGGTGTCAGAGTTCGCCAAGGTTGCGCCCGTCGTGATCGCAGTGCTCGGCAGCTTGCAGGAAGGATCGGTGGACGTGCCTTACGACCTGTCGGCCGCGGTCGAGAACATGCTGCTCGAAGCACACTCGCTCGGCCTCGGTGGCTGCTGGGTGCACGGACCGGTGGCGAGCTCCCGCGACGCAGTCAAGTTCAAGAAGATCCTGAACATCCCGACCGAAATGAATGCGTACAAGGTCATCGCCTACGTCGCGATCGGCTGGGCGCTCGAAAAGCGCAAATATCCGCGGCCCAAGCTGCCGCTCGAGGAGTTGGTGTTCTGGGAGGAGTTCGGCAAAACGACGCGGCCCAAGAAGTCCCTCGATGAAATCGTCTACTACGAGCAGTACGGCGAGAAGGAGAAGAAATAGATGGACCGCATGGCTTACTGCAACGACCTGATGGCCAGGATCGAGGAACTGTTCTGGCATGAGCTATCGGACTGCGCTGGCTGGAAGACCGAATTCATCGGCGTGGACTTCATCCAGTCACAGAACATCGAGGGCGATAACCGCGACGAGATCATCCGCAATTGCCTCAGAGCGATCACGGGCGCGGGCATCGCCGAGGAAGGTTCCTTCGCAGTTGCCGGTAAAGACATCCTGTTGCGTCTGAAAGTGAAAGGCTGCATCCACATGGGCAAGGAAGCGCGGCTGAAAGATCGTGGCATCAAGATTTACAACTGCATCATCGCCAACATGATCAATGATCAACTCATCGAAAAACTGGGCTACGAGACGGCGTATATCGGCTCGATCGATGTCGATGAGAAAGCGAATGTCTGCGAGCTGAGAATCGCCATCTACGAAGACATGGACAAGATCGGTTGCGTCAGCGACTGGTCCGAGGAATGCCGGCGTATCGACGAGGATGATTTGTGGCAAAGCGTGACGGCATGAACGGCGAAACGCTGACTGAGCCGGGCGTACTGCGCAGCGGTTAATTCGAGACTCGCACACGTGTCAGCAGAAAAGAGTTGGAAACAAGCCATTACGAAGCTCAAAGCTGCGGAAAGCCGGGCAGCGACGGGTGGCGGCGAGGCGCGTCTGGAAGCATTGCGCAAGAACGGCAGGCTCACTGCCCGCGAGCGAATCGATTATATCCTCGACGATGGCAGCTTCGCCGAGTTGAACAAGCTGGCCGAGCACCAGTGTTATGACTTCGGCATGGAGAAAAAGAAATTCCCTGGCGACGGCGTCATCACCGGATACGGCTTGTTGGACGGTCGCAAGGTTTTCATCTACGCCGAGGATGAGACCGTGCTGGGCGGCTCATCGGGCAAGACCCACGGTACGAAAATACACTACCTCCTGAGACTGGCGCGGGAGACGATGGTGCCGGTCATCTGCCTCAACTCGTCGCCGGGTGCACGCATTCAGGAAGGCATGGACAACGTGTTCGGCGTCACCCGGATGTTCTACGAGAACGCCACCAACTCGGGCATCGTGCCGCAGATCTCGGCGATCATGGGAACCTGCTCCGGTGCGGCGGCCTACTCCTCCGCGCTGTGCGATTTCGTCATTCAGGTCTGCGGAACCTCAGCGCTGTTTCTGACCGGGCCGGCCGTCATCAAGGAGGTAACGGGCGAAGCCGTCACGGCCGAAGACCTGGGCGGCGCATCAGTACACAGTAAGAAATCGGGCGTGGTGCACCTGACCGCCACGGACGACAGGGATTGCCTGGACCAGATCAGACGGCTGTTCTCTTTTCTGCCGCAGAACAATCGGGAAAGGCCGGCAAACAAAACCTCGGGCGACTCACATGACAGGGAAGTACCCGAGCTCACCGGTATCGTGCCAATTAACGCGTCGAAGATCTACGACATCAGGGACGTCATCAAAACGATCGTCGACGACGAGGACTTCCTCGAGCTTCAGAAAAAATTCGCCAGGAACATGGTCATCGGCTTCGGTCGCCTCGACAGCAAGGTCGTCGGCTTCGTCGCCAATAACCCGAAGTTCCTCGGCGGCTGCCTCGACCTCGATGCGGCCGACAAGGCGGCGCGCTTTATACGCACTTGCGATGCTTTCAATATCCCGCTCATATCCCTTGCAGACGTACCGGGATTTCGTCCCGGACTGCGCCAGGAACACGCAGGTATCATCCGTCATGGCGCCAAGATGTTGTACGCCTGGAGCGAGGCCAGTGTGCCCAAGATTGCCGTCATTTTGCGCAAGCTCTACGGTGGCTCGATTCCCGCGATGGGTGCGCACGAAATCGGCTTCGACCAGGTCTTCGCCTGGCCCGCGGCGGAGATGCAGATGCTTGGCGCGGCGCCGGCCGTGAAGATTCTCTATCGCAGGGAACTGGAGTCCGCCGTCGACAGGGATGCACTGTTCGCGGAAAAAGTCCGCGAATACCAGGACACCTACCTGACGCCGTACCACGCATCCTCACGCGCCGTGATCGATGCCGTTATCGAACCGAAGGACACGCGGCGCACGATCGTCGGCGCGTTGCGCATGCTCGACACAAAGCGGGTCCCGGACCGGGTCTTTCGTAAACACGGGAACATCCCGCTCTGACGATCATGGCCGCACGCATTCCGAAATCCAGAGCGAAAAACGAGTCGACCGCGATCGAGTCGGCCAATGCCCGGTGGCAGGATACGATCCTGAAGGAGCAACTCGACCGTGCACCGGAACTAAAGGACGCGTTCACGACCGAAAGCGGTATTCCGGTGAAACGGCTGTATACCCCCCTCGACCTCGCTGATTCGGAATACGTCGCCGACATCGGTTTCCCCGGCGACTACCCGTACACGCGCGGCGTTTATCCGACCATGTATCGCGGCCGCCACTGGACCATGCGCATGTACGCGGGCTTCGGCACCGCCGAGGACACCAACGAACGGTTCCGCTACCTGTTAAACGAAGGCATGCGCGGACTGTCGATCGCCTTCGACCTCCCGACGCAGCTCGGCTACGACTCCGACGACCCGCTTGCGGAAGGCAGCGTCGGGCGTGTCGGCGTCGCGGTCGATACGCTCGCGGACATGGAAATCATCTTCAGGGACATCCCGCTGGACCGCGTCTCCACGTCGATGACGATCAATGCCCCGGCCACCGTCCTGCTCGCGATGTACATCGCACTCGGCAAACAACAAGGCGTCGCGCCGGAGAAACTGACCGGCACCACACAGAACGATATCCTGAAGGAGTTCATCGCCAGGGGCACCTACATATTTCCGCCCGCGCCGAGCATGAAGCTCACGATGGACGTGGTGGAGTATTGCGCGAAGCACCTGCCGAAATGGAACACGATGAGCATTACCGGCTACCACATCCGCGAAGCCGGGGCCGATGCAGTGCAGGAGCTCGCTTTCACGCTGGCGAACGCCATCGCCTATATCGAGGCGGCACAGCGCCGCGGACTCAGTGTCGACGAGTTCGCGTCACGGCTCTCCTACAGCCTGGGCTGCCACCGCGACCTGTTCGAAGAGGTCGCCAAGTTCCGCGCCGCACGGAGAATCTTCGCGAAAATCATGAGAGAGCGTTTCAAGGCGGAAGACCCGAAAAGCCAGTTATTCCGGACCTTCAGCGGCTCCTGCGGATCGACGCTCGTTACCCAGCAACCTCTCAACAACACCGTGCGCATCACGATACATGCGCTCATGGGGATTCTCGGCGGCCATCAGGCCATCCATACCGCGAGCTGGGACGAAGGTTACGCACTGCCTGCCGAGGATGCATCCAAGCTCGCGTTGCGCACGCAACAGATACTCGCCCACGAATCGGGTCTGTGTAACACGATCGATCCGCTCGCCGGTTCCTATTACGTGGAATCCCTGACCAATGAGATAGAACAAAGAGTGACGCGGTACCTCGGGAAAATCGACGAGCTGGGTGGCATGGAGAAGGCCATCGAGTGCGGCTACATCGGTGACGAGATCCAGAAATCCAGCCACGCGCTGCAGCAGGCGATCGACACCGGCGAAAAAGTCATCGTCGGCGTGAACGAGTACATCGAAGACGAGACCATCACGACGGAGGACGCGTACCTGCAGATTGATCCCGGCATCGACGAAGCGCAGCAAAACAAACTGGCGCAGGTCAAGGCCAGCCGCGATGCCGCTGACGTTGCGAACGCATTGCATGATCTCGGCGCGGCTATCGATCGCGACGATAACCTGATGCCGCCGATCATTGAAGCCGTCAAGCGATATGCGACGGTCGGTGAAATCTGCGGCGTCATGCGCAGGAAATGGGGCGAGTTTCGCGGTGCCTCGAACTTCTGACATTTGCAGGAACTCAGCGACATGGAAAACGGCAAACCGCGCATCCTGATATCGAAAATCGGCCTGGACGGTCACGACCGCGGCGCCAGGCTGGTTGCACATGCATTGAAAGACGCTGGCTTCGATGTCACCTATCTTGGCATCCGGCACACGGTTGACGAGGTGGTCAACAGGGCCATCGAGGACAAGGTCCATTATCTGGGTTTGAGTTTTCTCGCCGGTGATCACCTGACGATGGTCAGGAACGTAATCCGTGAGCTCAATAAACGAGATGCCGACTACATCAGGCTCATCGTCGGCGGCATCATCCTGAAAGAACACTTTGCTGAGCTGAAATCCCTGGGTGTGCAACGAGTCTTCCTGCCCGGCACGCCGCTGGTGGAGATCGTCGACTACATACGGACGGATTCAGCGAAACAGGCCGCATAGGAGAAACCGAGTGATTATCGACGCGCATGTCCATCTGACGAGGCCCGGCTACGTGAGGAGGAAATTCCTGTGCGGCAATTCGCGTATGGCATCGTCCCTCTATAACCGCGTGCACGGGACCAGCATCACGCCCGACGACTACATCGACATGGTCAAGGAGCGGATCGATCCGACTGGTGAAAAACTCATCGCGGAAATGGATAACGCCGGTATCGACACCAGTGTCATCTTCGGCGTCGACTGGGCATACGGCGTCACCGGTGAGCCCAAAGTCTCCAACCGCGAGCAAAACAAGTACCTGGCCGACTACGCGAAGGAATACCCGGGACGGTTCATTCCGCTGGCTGCCCTGGATCCACGACGCCCGGACGTTATCGAGCAGGCAACCGAGGCGATCGAGGAATGGGGCATGAAAGGTTTCAAGCTCATGCCCTCGGCAGGCTTTATGCCGAACGATCCGCTGTGCTTCCCGTTCTACGAGAAGTGCGCCGAGTGGAACGCGCCGATCATGTTTCACAGTGGCGGTCTGGAATTCAATTGGCAGTACAGCCAGCCGAACCTGATCGCGTCGGCCGCGGAAGAATTCCCGACCGTCAAGATGATCATGGCACACGCCGGGCTCGAGTCCTGGGAGCAATGCCGGCTCGCCTGTGCGGCGTTGCCGAACGTCTACATGGACATCTCGATCCGCCAGTTCGATTACCAGATCAACAAGCAAAAATTCTACGCCTGGCTGCGCGACATGATCGACTGGACGGGTCCGTGGAAGATCCTGTTTGCGACCGACGCGCCTTTGCCGACGTTTTACCTGCCGACGAAAGACTGGGTGCGAGCCATCGACGAACCCGATACCGACATCGATTTCACGCGTGAGGAGCGCGACATCATTCTCGGCAAGGCGGCGCAAGCCGTGTTCGCATGAGTCTGACATCACGGAAACGGTCATGCGTAACAAGCGAATGCTGACGGAAGAAGCTTACCGGAAGGTCAAGGCGATGATCTTCGAGCAGAAGCTCGCA